>NZ_CEZLMY010000087.1:0-3841 GCF_983033635.1 Psychromonas sp.
ATTTTTTTAGAAGGCTTTTTAACTTATGCGTCCTAGTAATCGAACTCCAGAACAAAATCGCGACATCAAAATTACTCGTAATTACACTGACTATGCAGAAGGTTCTGTATTAATTGAAGTGGGTAATACCAAAGTACTTTGTAACGCATCAGTTTCAGATTCAGTGCCACGTTTTTTAAAAGGCAAAGGCAAAGGTTGGGTAACGGCTGAATACGCAATGCTTCCTCGTGCAACACATACTCGTAATATGCGTGAAGCCGCAAAAGGCAAACAGGGTGGCCGTACATTAGAAATTCAACGTTTAATCGCGCGCTCACTACGTGCAGCAGTTGATTTACAAGCACTAGGCGAAAACATGATCACGGTTGACTGTGATGTGATTCAAGCCGATGGCGGTACACGTACAGCCTCTATCACAGGTGCTTGTGTCGCACTGGTTGATGCACTTAACTGGATGGTTAAAGAAGGTAAATTGAAGAAAAGCCCGCTTAAGCAGATGATTGCAGCTGTTTCTGTTGGTGTCTACAAAGGTACGCCAGTGTGCGATTTGGATTACGATGAAGATTCAAATGCTGAAACGGATATGAATGTTGTGATGACAGAAACTGGCGGTATGATTGAGATTCAAGGCACTGCTGAAGAGGGTGCATTTAGCCATCAAGAGTTGTTAGCTATGTTAAGCCTGGCGGATGGCGGGATTAGCAAGTTTATCCTTGAGCAGAAAAAAGCATTAAACGCGGAGTAATAAATGAAAGATTACCAGAAAGAGTTTATTGAATTTGCTATCGAGAAAGAGGTCTTGAAATTCGGTGAGTTCACATTAAAATCAGGCCGAATCAGCCCCTATTTTTTTAATGCCGGCCTCTTTAATACTGGACGTGATTTAGCACGTTTAGGACGTTTTTATGCGGCTGCATTAATGGATTCTGCTATCGATTACGATCTGTTATTTGGCCCTGCATATAAAGGTATTCCAATTGCAACGACTACAGCTGTTGCTTTATCTGATGGTTATGATTTAGATCTGCCTTACTGCTTTAACCGTAAAGAAGCCAAAACACACGGTGAAGGTGGCAGTTTGGTTGGCTCGGAATTAACAGGTAAAGTGATGCTGGTTGATGATGTGATCACTGCCGGTACTGCGATTCGTGAGTCTATGGATATTATCCAGGCGCATAACGCAGAGCTTGCGGGTGTATTAATTGCCTTAGATCGCCAGGAGAAAGGTAAAGCTGAGCTTTCAGCCATTCAGGAAGTTGAGCGGGATTACGGTGCAAAAGTTATTTCTATTGTGCAGCTAAGTGATCTGATTACTTACTTAGAAGCAAAACCAGAAATGCAAAAGCATCTTGACAGTGTAAAAGCCTACCGCGAGCAGTACGGTATTTAATTCGTTGCTATGAATAAATAATGAAAAGCCACTATTTAGTGGCTTTTTTGCTTTATAAATATAGTGCTTATTTAATTACAAATAGGTTCTCTTAGTTTTCTATACACCTAATAGATTCTCACCCCTTATAATGTCACCTTATCTTGATAAGCCTCAATCAGCTGATTGCCAGAAAATAGAGAAAGCCTAATAATGGCAGAAGTATGAGACCGAATTATTTACAACGGATGATCAATTTACGATAAAAAAGGCCTTAACGCAGAACGATAAGGCCTTTTTATTTGGTTTTTATTTGGTTTTTATTGCTGGTTAATCTAGTTGTTCAATTTTTTCATGTACCTTGTGCTTTAAGGTTTCGTCAAACTCTTCACTTGCTTTGTGAGAGCTTGCAATAAACGAATAGATAACTGGCAGAATCAGCAAGGTAAACAGCGTACCAATTGATAAGCCTGCTACGATTACGATACCAATACCAAAACGGCTTACCGCACCCGCACCTGTTGCAAATAATAGTGGAATCAAACCGGCTACCATCGCCGCTGTGGTCATTAATATTGGGCGTAAACGTACAGTTGCCGCTTTTTTAACTGCATCGATACGACCTAGACCGTGATGTAACTGCTCCTCTTTTGCTACTTCTGCAATCAAAATACCGTGTTTAGTGATTAAACCAACCAGGGTTATCAGACCAACTTGAGTATAGATATTCATGGTTGCAGCACCCCAGGCAAGTGCAACTAGCGCACCACTGATGGCCAGCGGTACTGTCATCAAGATAACCAATGGATCGCGAATACTTTCAAACTGACTGGCAAGTACCAGGAAGATAATTAAAATTGCCAGCAGGAAGGTCATATATAATGCTCCACCTTCAGATACAAACTGACGCGCTTCACCCAGGTAATCATGGCGATAACCTTGTGGTAATTTCGTCGTTGAAAGCTCTTCAAAGAAGTTAATTGCATCACCCATTGCAAAACCAGGGGCTAATACCGCGCCAATTGTTGCACTGTTTAGCTGGTTAAAGTGCGGTAGCGAGCGGGGCTCTGCAACCACATCAATGGTTATTAAGTTACTAAGCGGTAACATATCGCCATTTTTAGCTTTTACAAAAAAGTTGCCTAGTTTATCTGGCGATAAACGATACTTGCGTTCAACTTGTGCAATTACTTCGTAACTACGGCCATCAAGATCGATACGGTTCAGGTAACCATCACTGAGTAGTGTTCCTAGTGTAATGCCGATATCCTGCATGGTTACGCCATATGCACCTGCTTTATCGCGATCAATTTTGATCTTCATCGTGGCAGAATCAAAAGCCAAATCCAGCTCTGAATAGACAAAGTTAGGGTTTGCTTGTGTCGCTGCTAATACATCTGAGGCGATACTTACTAAGCTTTCAAATGGATTGGAGGTGGTGATCACAAACTGCACCGGTAAACCACCTGATGAACCCGGTAATTCTGGCATTTGGAAAGCGGTGGTGGCGACCGATGCTACGCTATTAAAGGTAGGCTGCAAGGCTGTGGCAAGCTCTTTCGGGTTCTTCTCTCGTTGGCTCCAAGGTTTCATAATGGCAATACCAAATGCTTGGTTGGCATTGGGCACGCCGGAAATGCCTAGTGTGCTTTGTACTTCAGGCTGTTTGGATAGCTCTGCCGTTATCACGCGCATACTGTTTTCAATGTAGTCAAGGTTGGCATTTGCAGGTGCTTTTGACATCATCATTAATGCGCCTTTATCCTCTTTAGGCGCCAGCTCAGCGGGGATAAATTTAAACAGGAAAGGTAAGGAGATAAACACCAGAAGAGCAAAAAAGATCACCGCAGGGCGACGTGTCATTAACTTATCGAGCAAACGAGAATAACGCTCAGTTAATCCTGACAGTACAGCTTCAACAGTACGTTCAAAACGATTTGGTTGATGATTGCTTTTAAGCATTTTACTACACATCATAGGTGACAACGTTAATGCCACAATACCGGATACAAATACAGAGCCAGCCAGTGTTAATGCAAACTCAGTAAACAGTGATCCTGTAATTCCGCCCATCAAAGCGATCGGTGCATAAACAGCAGCTAAGGTGATGGTCATCGAGATAACGGGCACCGCAATTTCACGTGTACCAATAATAGCCGCGCGGAAAGGATCTTCGCCCGCTTTAATATGACGGTCGATATTTTCCACAACAACGATCGCGTCATCTACCACTAAGCCGATTGCCAGAACCATAGCTAACAGAGTCATTAGGTTGATGGTAAAGCCAAACATCTGCATCACCACAAGCACACCAATTAGTGACAATGGAATAGTAATAATCGGAATAATAACCGCGCGCCATGAACCTAAAAACAGGATCATTACAATTAAAACAATTAAACCTGCTTCGACAATGGTTTTTACCACTTCAGAAATTGATTCTTCAATGGCAATGGTTGAATCATATAAAAC
>NZ_CEZLMY010000087.1:3851-14606 GCF_983033635.1 Psychromonas sp.
ATATAAAACCTCCATTTTTATGGAACTTGGATTGTTTTTTTCTAACTCCGGCAACATTTCACGTACACCTGCCGTGATATCAAGCGGATTGGCGGTCGGCGCCGCATCTATGGCCACAACAACAGCGTCATTACCGTTCGCCATTGTACGAGAGGTATCATGGCTCTTTTCTAATGAAACGCGGGCAATATCCTGCAGGCGGATCACTTTACCATTTTCACGTGTGGCGATAATCAGGTTTTCTAATTCAGCACTGCTTTTTACCTGCGTCTCTGTATTACCGTTAAACAGGGTGTAATAACTGTTTGCTTGTCCCGTTGCTGACTGAATATTATTCGCCTGCAGAATTTGTACAACATCTTGTGTCGTCAGATTGAATCCCGCCATACGTTCAGGATCTATCCAGATACGCAGCGCAAATTGAGTACCGCCATAAAGATTAACTTTCGCGACCCCATTGATACTAAAGAGCTGAGGTTTAATAACTCGTTCAAGATAATCGGTAATTTGGCTGGAATTGAGTTGTTCGCTCGAAAAAGAGATATAAATAACCGAGGTAGTTGAACCTGTACTCATATCAATAGTCGGATCTTCCGCTTCACTTGGCAGTTGCGAACGCACACTATTTACTTTGGCAAGAATATCGGCAACCGCACCATTAGGGTCGGTATTAAGCTTCATATAGACGCTAATGCTTGAGTTGCCCATAAAACTTTGCGAAGTGATAAAGTCGATATTATCCGCTTGCGCAATTGCCTGCTCAATCGGTTGGGTAATAAAACCCTGAATAAGATCCGCGTTAGCCCCGTAATAACTGGTTGAGACAGTCACAACCGTATTGGTCATGGTCGGGTACTCACGTACCTGCATTTTTCCGAGTGCCTGCAGACCTAATAAAACGATCAGCAGACTGAGTGATATCGCCAGTACCGGACGGCGTATAAAGGTATCAGTAAATTTCATTAGACCCCCTACAGCGCTGGAATTTCAGCTGGTTTATGTAAAATATCGGATTCAATAACTTTAACATGCGCACCATTACTTAAACGTACTTGGCCACTGGTCACAATCACATCACTTTTACTTAAACCTGCTAGGACATGTATTGCGCCATCTTTGCTTTTACCCAGTTTTACGATACGTTGATCTGCCTGCAGAAAAATTTTACCCTCTTTAGTTTGTTGCTCACTCAGCAGGTAAACGGTCTCACCGTAAAGGGTGTAATTAATCGCTGTTTCTGGAATGATAATTTGTGCTTGCAGTGTCGGCAAAATAATATTGGCTTTAGCAAACATGCCAGATCGTAACTTTTGTTCTGTATTTGGGATGTCCGCCTGCACTTGAATGACACCACTTTGGAAGTTAACAGCAGGTTCAATTGCTGAAATTGTACCTTTAAAAGTCGTTTCCGGCTCGGCATCAACAAATATATCCATGCTCTGACCGATATGAATTTTATTGAGATCATTTTGTGCAATGGTAAAACGTAAACGCATGCGACTGACATCTTCTAAACGGACAATATCTGAGCCTGCCGTTAAATAATCACCCATATAAACATTACGTAAACCTGTTATGCCGCTAAATGGCGCGCGAATAACCCGGCGGCTAATAGTTGCCTGATAACTTTCTATTTGACCTTGCAGTGCTAACATCTCCGCTTCGGCATCATCAACTTGACCTTGTGAAACTGAGCCTTTTTGGAATAATGAAGACATCCGTTTGTAGTTACCTTTAACTGCGGAGATACGCCCTTGAGCGGCTTTTAGGTTGGCTTTTTCCACTTCGGAATCAAGATAAATAAGCGCATCACCCGCTTTTAGTTTTTGGCCTGACTCAAAGTTGATTTTCACGACTTTACCTGCCACTTCATTGGCAATATTAACGCCTTGAGTTGGTTCTATAAAACCAATCGCACGCAGGTGAGGTGTCCAGTCTTCAAGTTTAATACTTGTACTGGTCACTGGAAATTCAGGGATAGGGCGGTTAGCTAGAAATTCTTTAATTTTTTCCGCTTTAAACATGTTAAAACCAATCACACTACCGAAGACCAGTACTGCTAATAATAGTGCCGAAGCGATCCATTTTTTCATTATGTTACCTTAATTATTTAAATTAAATTTTTTGAATTATCAACCAAGATGCATCTCTGACCTGGTTGATTTGAATTTCATCTGCATTGAAGCGTTTTCTTATTACTTTTCTGGCTAAATTAATAGCACTATCAAAACTTACTGCGATTAATGCGGAGACTTGCCAGTTGTGAAAGCGGCCCTCAACTATTCCTTGCTGATAAAAATCGAATAAGGGATAAAATGCGCCATCTTCACATAAAGCAGCTTGTCCTTGAGCTAGATCGGGCTGCGAAAAAAGCATTTCAATAACCGCTAATCGTTGCGGATTTTTTAGCACCGCATCAAATGTATTTCGCCATAACAGCTTATATTTTTGTTCTGGAGTTTGTTTGTCTGACCAGCCTTTAAAAAAAGTGTGTGCGCCTTCTTGAGTAATGTGTAGATACAATTCGCGAATTAATGTTTCTTTATTTTCAAAATAGCGATAAATGGTACCGGCAGCAATACCCGCAGTGTCTGCTAATAGTTTCATTGATAAGCCGTAAAGTCCGCGTTCTGCTAACAATGCTTCAGCAGTCGCTAAAATCTGTTGTCGTTTGTCCATAAACACACCGATAATGAATGAACGTTCATTATCGTGCATTCATCTTTTTATGCAATGCTTAAATGAAATTTAATCGCTTGATCTAAAACGGTTCGTTGTGAATAGCGGCTTTATTGTCCCCTATGCTGTGCATGACAATTCATATTGGGCGTTGGTATTCACCTTAAACTCACGTAAAATATGCCTGCTGAAATTATTTAAATATATTTAGGAAATACCATGAAGCTTAACCCCGGACAAGATGCCGCAGTAAAAATGATCTCAGGCCCCTGTCTTGTTCTAGCGGGGGCGGGAAGCGGTAAAACCCGCGTAATAACCAATAAAATTGCCCACTTAGTGCAGAATTGTGATTATTTAGCCAAAAATATTGCGGCGGTAACCTTCACCAACAAAGCCGCTCGGGAAATGAAAGAGCGTGTCAGCCAGACGCTGGGACGAAAGGAAGCGCGTGGTTTGATGGTATCGACTTTTCACTCATTAGGTTTAGATATTATCAAACGTGAATATAAAACCTTAGGCATGAAAGCGGGTTTTACCCTGTTTGATGATCAAGATACCTTAGCGTTATTAAAAGAACTGACCGAAAAGCAGCTGCAAGAAGATATGGATCAGCTTAAAGCGTTAGTTACACAAATCTCTAACTGGAAAAATGCTTTAGTTTTACCTCCGCAGGCAATCAAACAGGCAAAAGGTGAGCGTGATGTTATCTTTGCTCATTGTTATGACCTTTATCAGCGTCAGTTAAAAGCTTATAACGCGCTGGATTTTGATGATTTAATTGTAATGCCCACTCTGCTGCTCACTTTAAAAGAAGAAGTTCGTTTACGCTGGCAGAAAAAAATTCGTTATCTACTGGTCGATGAGTACCAGGATACCAATACCAGTCAGTATGAATTAATTAAAGCCCTAGTCGGCGAGCGCGCAAGGTTTACTGTGGTGGGGGATGATGATCAGTCAATCTATTCGTGGCGCGGTGCCCGTCCTGAAAACTTGGTGTTATTACAAAACGATTTTCCGCAGTTAAAAGTGGTGAAACTTGAGCAGAATTACCGCTCCAGTCAGCGAGTCTTAAAAGCCGCCAATATATTAATCGCCAATAACCCGCATGAATTTGATAAACGTCTTTTTAGCGAACTGGCTTATGGTGAATCCATTAAAGTGCTGTTTGCAAAAAATGAGCAGCATGAAGCTGAACGTGTAGTAATGGAGTTATCCGGCCATAAATTTATGAATGGTGCTTCATTTAGTGATTATGCGGTACTTTACCGTGGTAACCATCAAAGCCGTTTACTTGAAAAAGTGATGATGGAAAACCGTATTCCCTATCGCATTAGCGGCGGCACCTCATTTTTTGCTCGAAGTGAAATCAAAGACATCATGGCGTATTTAAAGCTGTTAGTGAATCACGATGATGAGAATGCGTTTATACGAGTTGTTAACAAACCAACGCGCGGCATAGGTGCTGCGACTCGTGAGAAACTGGGGAATTATGCTAATTTACGACAGATTAGTATGTTTGCGGCAAGTTTTGAAATGGGCTTAGAGCAGACGTTATCAGGTAAAGGTTTGCAGTCACTACAAGCCTTTACCCGCTGGTTGGTGGAATTGAATGATCGCCTGAAGCGGGAAGAGTCTGTTGATGTGGTGCGCGATTTGATCCGGGATATTGGTTACGAAGACTGGTTATACGAGAGCAGCCCAAGCCCGAAGGCGGCAGAAATGCAGATGAAAAACGTATCTATGTTATTTAAATGGGTAACAGAGATGCTTAAAGGTGATGATCTTGATGAAGAGATGACACTTGAACAGGTTGTCGCACGCTTAACGCTGCGCGATATGCTTTCTCGTAATGAAGAAGAGGAAGAGTTAGATCAGGTGCAGCTGATGACCTTGCATGCATCGAAAGGGCTGGAATTCCCGTTTGTGTATATGATAGGGATGGAAGAGGGGATTTTACCGCATCAAGTGAGCATCGATGAAGATAATGTTGAAGAGGAACGGCGCCTTGCTTATGTGGGCATTACCCGTGCACAGAAAGAGTTAACCTTTACACTGGCAAAAGAGCGTAATCAATATGGTGAGTTAATTAAACCTACACCAAGCCGTTTCTTATCTGAATTACCTCAGGATGATCTTGACTGGGAAAGCGGCCCTCGGAAAAAGACAGATCAACAGAAAAAGCAGTTAGCTGATAAAGGCATCGCAAATTTACGTGCCCTATTTGATTAGCCTCCTGTTAGGGGGGCTTGGATTTATTTGATCTCTGTGATCATTTTTTCGCGCGGAAAGCGTACCTTCTGCGCTTTATCTAAGGTATTAAAATCACTAAGATCCCGCTTTCCAAGCACTGCGCTGACCACGGATGTTAAACCTTTCTCCTTTAAGCCAAGCAGTTGATCCATAGCTTTTGTATCAAAGCCTTCAATTGGACAGCTGTCTAAATCAAGCAGCGCACATGTTGTCAAAAACTGTCCGAAAACAATACAGACTTGTCGTTTTAACCATTCCTGGCGCTCATTTTCAGACATGCTGCCAATATAGTTGTTGAGCATTTCAACGCGTGCTTCATTAACTTCAATATCTCGTATATCGGCAGTGAGTTGTTCTATATCCTGCAGATCTTGTCTGTTAAATGTGGTTTTTGCACAAAAAATAAGAAGGTAAGCACTGTCTTTATATTTGTCCTGGTTACTCTGCCAGGTGGCTTCTGCCAGCTGTGCTTTTTTAGCCGGGTTGCTAATTAAATAAAGATGCCAGGCTTGTGAATTAATAGAGGTTGGAGAGAGTGGTAGCGTGTCTAATAAAAGTTGCAGTTTATCCTCTTCAATATCTTCTCCAGCTTTAAATACTTTGGTGCTGTAACGTTGCTGTAGTGCGCCTTTTAATTTTTCTAACATGGCATTTGTTCCTTTAAAAAAAAAGGAAAGCATTTAGCTTTCCTTTGGGTTTATCTGTTGTTATCTTTTTGCTTGGCTTTACCTATTTTTCAACTAAACCTGCAGAAACATCTATGATGTCTTGCTCTGCTAATGTGCCTGCTGAGAATTTAAGCTGCAGCATATTTAGAATGTAATCATAGCGCGCATTGGCGAGCTGATTTTCTGATGCATATAAGTTACGCGTCGCATCTAATACATCAACAATGGTACGGGTGCCGACTTCAAAGCCAGCTTCCGTTGCTTTAAGTGCGCTATTTGAAGAGGTTACCGTTTGCTCGTAAGCTTGAATTGAGCTGATTGATGCGCGTACATTGTTATAACCACTGCTGACTTGTGTTTCGATGCTACGGAATGTTAGCACTAAGTCTTCACTTGCGAAGATGTAATTATATTGTGCCTGTTTAACCTGTGAAGTGATGTTGCCACCAGTGTAAATGGGTACATTTAAGTTAATCCCAACGGTTGCAGCACTCATATCAGTATCGCGAGTTATTGGCGCATCGATATCATAATCTGTATTGTCATAACCTAAACTAGCGGTTAAATCTAAGGTTGGCAGATGTCCTGTTTTAGCTAACTCAATCTGCATTTGCGCCAGCTCTTTTGAGATGCGTTTACCATGCAGATTAAGGTTATGCTCGATGGATCTGTTGCGCCAAGATTTAATATCCCCTTCTAGTTCTTGGGGTGAAAAAATATCGGTATTTAGATAAGCAACGTTGTGAATATCTTCGCCTGTTAATTCACGCAGGGTGTAATATGAGTTGTCGAGGTTGTTTTGTGCGGTTATTTCATCGGCATTTGTTCGATCGTATTCAGCTTGTGCTTCATGCACGTCTGTAATGGCAATCAGACCCACTTCAAAACGTTGTTTAGTTTGCTCTAGTTGACGCTCAACCGCGCGTTTATTCGCCTGTACCGATTTAACCGCTTCATCTGCACGCAATACATTAAAATAAGCGGTCGAAGTTCTAAGTAACAGATCTTGGGCAGCATAGCCGTAAATGGTTGCAAACTGTGTTGCTTGCTTTTCGGCAAGATCCAGCTGTTGCCAATATGAGCCATTATAAAGTGACTGGCTTAAAGAAAGGTTTGCACCATAGTTTGAATTTGTTGCTTCATCTTCACTTGCACTTGTATAACCTGCGTTAAGTCCGAAACCGATTTGCGGTAATAAAGCCGCATTTGCTTCAGATACTTTTTCTAAATATACGTCATACTGCGCTTTGCTTTTAAGAATAGTGGGATCTTTGATTTTAGCTGTTTGATAAATCTGTAATAAATTATCAGCATGAACAGAGTAACTGATACTCGTTAATGCAATTAATGATGCGAGAGAGATTCGTTTTATCGTCATGACCAAGAGTCCTGTTGAGTAATATCAAATAGTTTAAATAATAGGCTAGCATACAATTGCTTAAGTGTATTATAAACTATAAAAGTTATGTATGAATTTTGGAAGGGTAGCAGAAAATGAACGAACATTCAGTTTCAAGTGAAACAAAACAGCCAAGCTATAACCACAGTGATGTGAAAATATTAAAAAAAGAGCCTTTATACAAAGGTTTTTTTAAGTGTAATAAGTACACATTACAACATAAACTATTTGCTGGTGGTTGGAGTGCAGAGATTCAGCGCGAGTTTTTCGAACGCGGTCATGCCGCCGCATTATTACCCTATGATGTCAAAAACGACAGGGTTGTTTTGCTTGAGCAGTTTCGTTTGGGGGCGATGGAAACGAAACAATCCCCATGGTTATTTGAGTTGGTGGCGGGCATTATTGAAGAAGGGGAAATGCCAGAGGAGGTGGTAAAACGCGAAGCACTTGAGGAGGCTGGATTAACCGTTAATTCGTGCCAATTCATTACCAACTACCTGGTCAGCCCTGGAGGCACAACGGAACAAATAGATCTGTTTATCGCTAATGTTGACAGTAGTCTGGCAAGTGGAATTCATGGTTTAGCGGATGAAGGTGAAGATATTCGTGTTCATGTTTTGCCCAGAGAAACGGCTTATCAGTGGGTAATTGATGGAAAAATTAATAATGCGGCCACCATTATTGCGCTGCAATGGCTTGAACTAAATAAAGAAAAGGGTCTGCATTTGTAATCTTTGTTTCTTTATCGAGCAGATCTGAAAAGTAAATGAGGCATCGCTAACATTTTTGGCTTTTAATTGGTAATCGGTAACTAGCAAATGATAAAATTGTGGACTTATGTAAGTTACAAATCAATTGCCTGATTTATAATCAGTAATAACCTGCTAACAAAATATTTAAACCAATATATGAGCGCTATGAAGACACAAGTCGCACAATTAAAAGCAAATGCACAAGGTGATTTACCGCTTTTGCAGATCACAGATATGCATCTTTTTTCAGATAGGGAAAAAGATCTGCTCGGTATTAAAACGGTACAAAGCTACGAGGCTGTGATTGAGCATGCGTCAAGATACTCATCTGAATGTCTTGCAGTTTTATCAACGGGTGATCTTTCTCAAGATCATTCTGAACAATCATATATCGATTTTACAACACATATAAAAACCTTAGAGATGCCTTGTTACTGGTTGCCCGGAAATCATGATATACAAGCGGTTATGTTACCTAGCTTATTGCAGCAAGGTTTAGCGCAAACGAGACAAATTATCAGTGATCATTGGCAAATTATAATGCTGGACTCGCAAGTAGAAGGCGTTGTCTATGGCGGACTAAGTGAGCAACAATTATGTTTTTTACAGCAGGCACTAGATGAGTACCCTGATAAACATACTTTAATCTGTATCCATCATCATGTTTTACCTGTGGGATCTGCATGGCTTGATCAGCATATCTTAAAAAACAGCCAACCGTTTTTAGATTTAATAGAGTCCTTTGATAATGTACGAGCAGTGTTATCCGGACATGTTCATCAAGCTGGCGATATTTTACACAATGGCATCTGTTTTATGACGACACCATCAACTTGTGTGCAGTTCAAACCAAACTCTGATGATTTTGCGCTTGATTCACAAGCACCGGGTTACCGCTATTTATCACTTAATAAAGAGGGTGATATCAGTACTCGTATTGAGCGGTTAGAGCAGGGCGCATTTACCGTTGATGCGGATGCAAAAGGTTATTGATAGCAAATTCGGCAATTATTTAATCTGTTATACAGAAATTGTCGATAGCTTGTTACTTGATTTTATTCATAACATCCAGCCTAACAACACTGCGTGGCCAGCTAAGCTGTGAAAAATCGTTGCATACGATTTTGTATAATTAGAGTAATTAGTTATTACCAGCAATACTTTGCTCTGCGCAATTTCTAGATAGATACCTAATTATAGGAATTGCTATAATGGCAAAAATTTTATTAGCTCTGCACGGTTTTCATAGTTCGCCTGAATCATTAAAAGCCCAACAAATGTCGGCTTATCTGGCTAGCTATTTTCCCGAAATCACCTTTGTCTGCCCACAACTTCCCTGTTTTCCTGAGCAGATGTGGGAACTGGTTGAATCTGTTTTGGAAAAACACAAAAAGGATCAAATAGCAGTGATGGGGAGTTCACTAGGTGGTTATTTGGCAACTAAAATAGCAGAGAAATACCAAGTTAAGGTGTTATTGATTAACCCTGCCGTTTCCCCCTACCTTTTACTTTCACATGCAGGGCAACAAAAGCATCCCTATACGTCAGAAACCTATCAGATAGGTACAAATTACCTGGCACAATTAAAAGCACTGGAAGTTCCATATATAGGCACGCCAGAGCAATGTTGGGTGTTATTACAAAAAGATGATGAAATATTAGATTATCGTGAAGCGCTGCAAAAATATAAACAGTGTAAAATAACCTGTGAACAGGGAGGGGATCATAGTTTTATTGGCTTTGATCGTTATCTGCCTGATATTATTGAATTTTTATTTTAAAGTCGTCATTGCTTTAAATAATTTAGTTTCCCGAGATAGCAGCAAGCATCAGCGACCAATATAATTGGGATTTAAAGAATAGTTAACTCCTGCTAACTATCAGTGGGAAGTAATTCTGCAAATTGTTATTATTAGCTTTAAACATTCACTCTCTTACGCTGTGCGTGAGATTGATACAATCACTTGATTTTTAAAATAGGCGCAAGCATGAGCGAACAGTATAATTCAGATTCCATTGAAGTTCTAAACGGGCTTGATCCTGTTCGTCATCGTCCAGGGATGTACACCGAAACCTCACGCCCTAATCATCTTGCTCAAGAAGTTATCGATAATAGTGTCGATGAGGCGCTAGCGGGTCATGCAACTGTTATTCAAGTTATTTTATATGAAGATCAATCAATTGAAGTGATTGATGATGGCCGAGGCATGCCGATTGATATTCACCCTGAAGAGGGGATTTCAGGTGTGGAGCTGATTTTTTGTAAATTACATGCTGGTGGTAAATTCTCAGGTAAAAATTATGAAATATCAGGCGGTTTGCACGGTGTCGGTATCTCAGTGGTTAATGCTCTGTCTAAAAGAGTTGATGTAAGTATTCGCCGTGATGCACAAGTTTATGAAATTGCCTTTGAAAATGGAAATAAAGTCGAAGAGCTACATGTTACAGGCAGTTGCGGTAAACGTAATACAGGTACAAGTGTACGTTTTTATCCGGATCCCTCTTATTTTGACAGCGCCCGTTTTTCGGTTTCACGCCTTTTACATCTGTTAAAAGCCAAAGCGGTTTTATGCCCGGGTTTAAGTGTTAAATTTAAAGATAAAGTTAATAAAAATGATTATCAGTGGTGTTATCAAGATGGTTTAAATGATTACCTGCTTGAGGCCGTTTCTGAAAATGAACTATTACCCTCAACGCCATTTGTGGGTAAATTTACCGCAAACAGAGAGATGGCTGATTGGGCGGTAGTTTGGCTGCCGGAAGGGGGGGATTCGCTTTCAGAAAGTTACGTTAATTTGATCCCGACAGTACAAGGTGGTACACACGTTAATGGTTTTAGACAGGGGTTGTTAGATGCAATGCGTGAGTTTTGTGATATCCGCAACCTACTACCACGCGGTTTAAAATTAACTCCTGAGGATATCTGGGATAAATGTGCTTATATTCTGTCAGTTAAAATTAAAGAACCGCAATTTGCCGGACAAACTAAAGAACGCCTGTCATCAAG
>NZ_CEZLMY010000088.1:0-14499 GCF_983033635.1 Psychromonas sp.
GTTTTATGGCGGAGAGCTTGATAAAAACACGCTAAATATATTGGGATTAACAGAAAATTGTATATAAACCCGTGTTAGCGGCGAACATGGCGCCGCACTCGTATAAATTGCTTGCTGCTTAATTCCTGGCAAATATATTAAGAAAAAAGCAACTCGGCGTAAGGCGAAATAC
Source organism: Psychromonas sp. (assembly GCF_983033635.1). NCBI lineage: Bacteria > Pseudomonadati > Pseudomonadota > Gammaproteobacteria > Alteromonadales > Psychromonadaceae > Psychromonas > Psychromonas sp. The sequence continues at coordinate 173 of NZ_CEZLMY010000088.1, forward strand.
CTGCAATTTTTGTTCACCAACCTACGCCATGATTTAATGCGAGCCCTGCCGCCCACTTTTTCGCATTTTGCTCGTTTGTATTTATTCACAGTGTGAACTATAAAATAATTACGTATTAAACAATTTAATTCGCTGTAAGGAGATCCTATGCAATATTTCAACCACGTGATTTGTTTATTTATCTTATCCATTTTTGTCAATCAAGCAAATGCAGAAGCGAATTGGTGGGAGAAAGGACTCGATATTTTTACTGAGCAAGAGGCAACGGAAGAGGTAACAACTAAGGGTAAAACCCCTAGTAATATTGATATAAACGGAGCATTTAAAGAAGCGTTGCGGATAGGCTCGGAAAATGTCGTTAGCCAGTTAGGTGCAACTGATGGCTTTAATGCAGACAGCGCAATACATATACCGTTACCCGATGAGTTAAAAATGGTAAAAGAAATGTTATCAAGTGTGGGCATGGAAAGTCTGGTTGATGATCTTGAGCTTAAACTTAACCGTGCGGCTGAAGCTGCAACGCCTCAGGCAAAAACTCTTTTTTTAGAAGCTATCACGGCGATGACCTTTGAGGATGTTAAGGCTATTTATGATGGCCCAGAGGATTCTGCAACGCAATATTTTAAGGCTAAAATGTCTAAACCTTTAAGTGATCAAATGGGGCCGGTTGTACAAGATAGTCTATCTCAAGTCGGGGCCGTGCAAGCCTATGACAAGGTCATGGGGGAATACGATGAGTTACCTTTTGTACCTGATGTAAAAGCAAATTTAACCGCACATGTAGTAGAAAAGGGGATAAATGGTATTTTTTATTACCTTGCAAAAGAAGAGGCTGCTATTCGACAGGATCCTGTCAAACAAACCACGAATTTGCTAAAGCAAGTATTTGGGCAATAGTAAGCGGCAATTCTTTTTTATATATAGCTAAGTAGACTGGGGATATTGTTTATCAACGAGAGCGTGGATACCCAGTGCCCTTTTAACCCGATAAGGCTCGATATAGCAAAAGGAATTGAAAAACGGTCTTGAATCGCTTTATTAGTGTATTCAAAGACCGTTTTAACTGTTTACCAAATTAGATCATCTGGAATTGCAAACTCGGCATACGGATCATCTTCTTCAATGTCTGATATTTCTACTTTTTCATGTAAAGCAACCAATACTGACGGATCAATTTCAGTTAGTTTTGCTGCTGCTTCTTTATTGATTAAATAAAATTCGTCATTTAATACACAAATAGCCAATAAGCCGATGCTTAGCCCCTGTTGGGTTTTCTCATTAATCGCGATACGTTTTACTTTGTTATCATAAGTAAAATGGTAATCAAGCTCACCTTGATATGCTTTTTCACAGTGTTGAGCGATCATCTGAATAAGTTTTCCATGTGCAGAGCGCGCATCTAACTCAGCTTGAGCTTGTCGGTTTTTTTCCAAGTCTTGCTGTCTTTGAATCTCTTTTTGATCATTAATAGCTGTTTGAACATCTGATACTTCAACTGTGCCTTTTTTCTTTTTCTGTTTTGCTTTACGGCGTTTTTCAGTTTGTGCTTGTTTTGCTTTTTGTTTATTGATCAGTCCAGATTTCATTAACTGGTCTTGTAGAGAGGCCATTACACTACCTTATTTGTATATAAAAATATGCGGGCATTTTAGCGAGTAAAGGCAAGTGAAGGCAATTTAATTTAACTTTGATTTAATTCAAATTATATTTGTTACAAATAATCGACAAACTGTTAAAGAAGAGTAAACTTTTAGTAAAGCAAATAGGGAGCTAGGGCTATATGGATAATTTACAGGATTTACAGGATTTAAAGGTTTCGCATTTTATGACGGGAAAAGGAATCTCTTTTAAAAAAGAGATGACTATTGAAACTGCCGTTGAAAAATTACTTAAAAGTAAATACATCGGCGGACCGGTGGTTGATGAAGTCGGCCGTGTTATTGGTTGGCTTTCAGAGCAGGATTGTTTAGCTAAAATGATTGAAGCAAGTTATTACTGTGAGTTGGTCGCATTAGTTGAAGATATCATGGTCACGACAGGTCTTACTGTTAAACCTGATATGAGTATTGTTGATTTAGCACAACAGATGTTAAATTCAAAACCCAAAATCTATCCTGTTGTAGATGAAAATAATATGTTTATCGGTTTAATTACCCGTAAGGGAGTATTAGCGGCAATGAATAAACAATTAGAATCCTGTTAGTTTTTACTTTATAAACAGAATCCAATAAAATGGCTAAAGCAACAGGTTTTAGCCATTTGTGTGCTTTACAATAACCTCCTGACGATCCCAGCAACCCCGGTCGATTTTTTTATCCCTGCATTTCTTTAATTCAGTAATAAACTGCTCACGAGAGACCTCCTGAACCCCGATACTCTGAAGATGTGCTGTCTGCATTTGACAGTCAATGAGTTCGCCTTGAAAGCGGTGCAGATGCTGGTTTAAAGCGATAAATGCCACCTTGGAGCTGTTGCTTACTTCACTAAACATCGACTCACCGCAAAAAAGCGTTCCGATACAAATACCATATAATCCGCCTACTAATTTCTGTTCTTGCCAGATCTCAACCGAATGGGCAAAACCGAGTTGATGCAGTTTAATATAAGCAGCAATCATGGAATCGGTTATCCAGGTTTCAGCCTGATACTCTCTTGGTTTCGCACATCTGTTTATGACCTGTGCAAATGCACTATTGATGGTGACGGTAAACTTATTGCTTTTAAGCAATCTTTTCATGCTTCTGCTGATATGGCAAAAGTTTGCTTTAATGGTGGCGCGTTTGCCGGGACTCCACCATAAAATAGGTTCACCATCACTAAACCATGGAAATATCCCATTTTTATAGGCATTTATTATACGCTGCGGGCTGAGATCTCCGCCCATTGCCAATAGACCGTCAGGCTCCTTTAATGCTCTGTTTACATCGGGGAAGAGGGTGTTGTTATCAGTAAGTTCTGGAATGTAAATGGTCATCTGCTACCGCGTTTATAAGGCATAAAAAAGCCAGTGTAAACACTGGCATATTTAGGGTAACTAACTGCTAATACAAGTTAATGTTAATTTAGTGTTTAGTTACAACGATCATCAACATGATCAAAATGCAGATCAACTTCACCTGTATATAACTGGCGCGGACGACCAATACGTTGTCCCGGTTGATCCAGCATCTCTTTCCAATGAGATACCCAACCAACTGTACGTGCAATAGCAAAGATAACGGTAAACATTGATTTTGGAATACCCATTGCCTTAAGAATGATACCCGAGTAAAAATCTACATTTGGGTAAAGCTTCTTCTCAATAAAGTATGGATCTTCAAGAGCAATTCGCTCTAGCTCCATTGCTACGTCAAGTAGCGGATCATCGATTTTCAGATCGTTTAATACTTCATGACAGGTTTTACGCATCACTGTTGCGCGTGGGTCATGACTTTTATAAACACGATGGCCAAAGCCCATTAAACGGAATGGATCATCTTTATCTTTTGCTTTAGTGATGAACTCTGGGATGCGATCCACCGAGCCAATCTCTTCAAGCATATTCAGACATGCTTCGTTTGCACCGCCATGAGCGGGTCCCCATAAAGAAGCGATACCCGATGCTATACATGCAAATGGGTTCGCGCCTGAAGAGCCGGCTAAACGTACGGTCGAAGTTGAGGCATTTTGTTCATGGTCAGCATGCAGTATAAATATTTTATCCATCGCACGTTCAAGTACAGGATTTACTTTGTACTCTTCACACGGCACGGCAAACATCATTTTCAAGAAGTTACCTGCATATGAAAGGCGGTTATCCGGGTAGACAAAAGGCTGCCCATGTGCGTATTTGTAACTCATAGCTGCCAGTGTCGGCATTTTAGAAATAAGGCGGTAAGCTGCAATCTCACGATGTTTTTCATTAGTAATATCAAGCGAGTCATGATAGAACGCAGATAGTGCGCCAACAACACCAACCATAATTGCCATCGGATGTGAATCACGACGGAAACCTGAATAAAGTTTTGCTAACTGCTCATGAATCATAGTGTGGTGTAATACCACACTATGGAATTTATCAAACTCTTCCTTATCTGGTAACTGACCATTTAACAGTAAGTAACAGACTTCAAGGTAATCTGATTTTTCAGCAAGTTGAGCTATCGGGTAGCCGCGGTGTTGAAGAATACCTTTCTCGCCATCAATATAAGTAATGGCTGATTCACATGAAGCTGTTGCAAGGAATCCTGGATCATAGGTAAAGTAGCCTGTCTTTCCTAAGCTGCTAATATCAATCACATCATTACCAGCGGTTCCTTTAAGGATTGGTAGCTCGATAGCTTCCTGCCCCGGTAAGTGAAGTATTGCTTTTTGGTCCGTCATTTGATGCTCCCCTGCTTTTTAAAAATTTGCGTGAATTTCACTACATCTATTTTTACAGGCTAAATTTGGCCTTGTCAATTTTAACATCCCTAGTTTGAGATCTGAAAAATTGACTCTTTGAAATTTGTTTTAAAAATAACCAGTAATGTTATCTAAGATATTGATAATAGTTCGAATTAATTGATATTTATGGTTAATGTAAATCTGCAATATCTATCACAAAATTGCTTTTTATTGCCTTTGTATTACAAAAAAACAGTATTTCACAGTTACAAAGTATTAACATTGTGCTAACAATGGTATTTATATTGTATATATTAAGTAATCCTGCTTATTCGTTAATAAAAAGAGACAAATTGTGCGTAAAGAGAGACCTAAAAATCTGGATCTAGCGACGGTTAAGTTCCCTATAACTGCAACTGCCTCAATCTTACATCGTATATCGGGGATAATTGTATTTATCGCATTAGCCCTGTTTCTAATACTTCTAAACTGCTCGTTAACTTCTGAGCAGGATTTTCTTAAAGTTGCCAGTTATTTTGATCATCTGCTGATTAATCTTGTTATCTGGGGAAGCCTGACAGCACTTGCTTACCATGCTGTTTTTGGTATTCGTCATATGATTCAAGATCTTGGTTTTTGGGAAGAGATGGAAAGTGCTGCATTGAGTGCTAAATTTGCTTTTCTATTAACAGCTGTATTATCTATTTTAGCGGGGATTTTACTATGGTAAAGGTTGCTGGCACTTTCGGTCGAAGCGGTGTTCATGATTATATTTTATTACGTGCAAGCGCGATTATACTGCTTGCATATTTTCTTTACCTTGTTGGTTTTATCAGCTCTGCAGATATCTCTTATACAGTTTGGATCGGGTTTTTTTCGTTAACGTTAACAAAAGTGTTTACATTATTTGCACTGATTGCGATCTTGGTCCATGCATGGATAGGTATCTGGCAAGTTTTAACTGATTATGTAAAAAATACATTATTACGTGGTTTTTTACAGTTTTCATTAACATCTGTTGCATTTATATATGTTCTTTTTGGTTTTGTAATTTTGTGGGGTATTTAACGTGACGCTTCCTATTCGAGAATTTGATGCGATTGTAATTGGTGCTGGTGGTGCAGGTATGCGCGCGGCACTTTCTATTTCGCAAGAAGGTAAAAGTTGTGCGCTGATTAGTAAAGTTTTTCCAACGCGCTCCCACACAGTGTCAGCGCAAGGCGGTATAACCGTTGCGCTTGGTAACGCCCATCCGGATGATTGGCAATGGCATATGTACGATACAGTTAAAGGTTCGGATTACATTGGTGATCAAGATGCCATTGAATATATGTGTAAAACAGGTCCTGAGGTGGTACGGGAATTAGAAAATATGGGCTTGCCATTTTCTCGTTTTGAAGATGGCAGTGTTTATCAACGCCCGTTTGGTGGGCAATCTAAAGAATTTGGTGGGGAGCAGGCCTCTCGCACCGCAGCTGCCGCTGACCGTACGGGGCATGCTTTATTACATACGCTTTATCAGCAAAACATTAAAAACAAAACCACGATATTCTCTGAGTGGTATGCACTCGATTTAGTAAAAAATGATGATGGTGATGTGGTTGGTTGTACTGCCATTGATATCGAAAGTGGTGAAGTGGTGTTTTTTAAAGCACAAGCAACGGTGCTGGCAACAGGTGGTTCAGGTCGTATTTATGCGTCAACAACCAATGCACATATTAATACTGGTGATGGTGTGGGTATGGCGCTTCGAGCTGGTGTACCCGTACAAGATATGGAAATGTGGCAGTTCCACCCGACCGGCATAGCTGGCGCAGGTGTATTAGTGACCGAAGGTTGTCGTGGTGAAGGTGGTTATCTTCTCAATAAAGACGGTGAACGTTTTATGGAACGTTATGCGCCTAATGCCAAAGATTTAGCGGGTCGTGATGTGGTTGCGCGTTCAATTATGATCGAAATTCGTGAGGGCCGCGGTTGTGAAGGACCATGGGGGACACATATTAAACTTAAACTGGATCACCTGGGCGCAGAAGTTTTAGAGTCTCGTCTTCCTGGTATCTGTGAACTGTCTCGTACTTTTGCCCATGTTGATCCTGTTAAAGAGCCGATTCCAATTATTCCAACATGTCATTATATGATGGGGGGCGTTCCGACAACCGTAAATGGGCAAGTATTAAAGCTTGATGAACAGGGTAAAGACGTTGAAGTGAAAGGGCTGTTTGCAGTTGGTGAAATCGCCAGTGTATCTGTCCATGGTGCCAACCGTTTAGGTGGCAACTCGCTGCTGGATTTGGTGGTATTTGGTCGTGCAGCAGGCAAACATTTAGGTAAAGTATTAACAGAAGAAAACAGCTTAAAAGAAGCAAGTCAAGAAAACATTGCAGCTGCGCTTGAGCGTTTCAATCGTTGGGAAAAAGGTGATGGCAGTGAATGCCCGACGCAAATCCGTAAAGATTTACAAGATTGTATGCAGCGTAACTTCTCCGTATTTAGAGAAGGAGAGGCGATGGCAGAAGGTTTAGCTGAACTCAAAGTACTGCGCAAGCGTCTGCTAAATGCCAAACTGGATGATAAGAGCCTTGAATTTAATACTAACCGTATTGAATGTTTAGAGCTTGATAATTTGATGGAAACGGCGTTTTCAACAGCAATGGCGGCAAATTTTAGAACAGAAAGTCGTGGCGCGCACAGTCGATTCGACTATCCTGAACGTGATGATGCAAACTGGCTGCACCACAGCATTTTTAATCCTGAAACGACAAGTATGTGTAAACGTGATGTCAATATGGCACCTGTGCTACGTGAAGCTTTTCCACCTAAAGCACGTGTTTATTAAGAAGGTTAGTTGTTATGAATGTTACATTTTCTGTTTATCGTTATAACCCTGATGTTGATAATGCACCCTATATGCAAGATTTCAGATTAGATGTACCTGAAGGCTCAGATATGATGGTATTAGATGCTTTAATTTTATTAAAAGAGCAGGATGCTAGTTTGTCATTTCGTCGTTCATGTCGAGAGGGGGTATGTGGATCGGATGGTTTAAATATTAATGGTAAAAATGGACTTGCGTGCATTACACCGTTATCAGATTTATTAGCTAAAGGTAAAATAGTTATCCGGCCACTACCTGGTTTGCCCGTGGTACGTGATCTAGTTATCGATATGACACAATTTTATACTCAGTATGAAAAAATCAAGCCATATTTAATTAACGATGATAGTCAGCCTCCTGCTGGTGAATTTAAACAATCACCAGAGCAGCGTGAAAAACTAGATGGTTTATACGAGTGTATCTTATGCGCATGTTGTTCAACCTCTTGTCCATCGTTCTGGTGGAATCCTGATAAGTTTATCGGGCCTGCGGGGTTATTAGCCGCATATCGATTTCTTATTGATAGTCGTGATAGTGCGACAGAAGCACGTTTATCTGATTTAGATGATGCATTTAGTGTTTTTCGTTGTCATGGGATTATGAACTGTGTCAGCGTTTGTCCTAAAGGACTAAACCCGACCAAAGCAATTGGTAAAATTAAATCGATGTTATTACAGCGTGCGATTTAGTTGCAGATAAAAGAATATTAAGGAATTTTAATGCCAATTAATGTTATGGAAACATGGTTAGCCTCATCACATCTTTCCGGGGCAAACTCTACCTATATTGAAGCTCTTTATGAGTCATATTTAGAAGATCCTCTTGCTGTTGATGCCAATTGGCGCGCAGTTTTTGATGAATTACCTAAAGTTAATGAGTTACCGGAAGAAGCACACTCAGTTATTCGTGAGCAGATAAAAGCTGCGGCCAAAAAACCAAAATGTTTAACCCCACCGCAAGGCGCCGTGCACAATGACGCCAAACAAGTTAAAGTTTTACAGTTAATTGGTTCATATCGCAACCGTGGTCATGAAGTGGCAACACTTGATCCGCTTGCTTTGAGCAAACATGAGACCATTAAAGATTTAGATCCCTTCTATCATGATTTAGAAGGCTCTGATCTTGATGCGAGTTTTAATGTCGGCTCATATGCAGCATCTAATGAAACTATGATATTACGTGATCTTGTTACATCACTAAAAAGGACTTATTGTGGCTCAATTGGTGCTGAGTATATGCACATCACCAATACTGAAGAGAAACGTTGGTTACAGAATCGTATCGAGTCATGTGAAAGCAGTCCTTCATTTAGTGAACAAGCAAAAAACCGTTTTCTAGAAGAGTTAACGGCTGCCGAAGGTCTAGAACGTTATATTGGTGCAAAATTCCCCGGGGCAAAACGTTTTTCTTTAGAAGGTGGCGACTCTTTTGTTCCTATGCTTAAAGAGTTAATTCGTCGTGCGGGTGAGCAGGGGGCTCAAGAAGTTGTGCTAGGTATGGCGCATCGTGGTCGGCTTAATGTGCTGGTGAATGTACTCGGAAAAAAACCCAATCTTTTGTTTGATGAATTTGCGGGTAAACATGGTGAAGTTAATGGCTCAAGTGATGTTAAATATCACCAGGGTTTTAGTAGTGACTTTAAAACCCCCAAAGGCAATGTTCACCTTTCGTTAGCATTTAACCCATCACATTTAGAGATTGTGAATCCTGTTGTTTTAGGTTCGGTGCGTGCGCGTCAAGAGCGTTTACAGAGCATTGGTGAAAGTGTGCTGCCGATTACCGTTCATGGTGATTCTGCAATTGCTGGACAAGGTATTGTGCAGGAGACTTTTAATATGTCACAAGCGCGTGCTTTTAAAGTAAGTGGCACAATCCGGATTGTTATCAATAACCAAATTGGTTTTACAACCTCAAACCCTGAAGATACACGTTCAACACGTTACTGTACCGATATTGCCAAAATGGTGCAGGCCCCGATCCTCCATGTTAATGCAGATGATCCTGAAGCTGTTATTTTAGCAACACAAATAGCGCTTGATTTCCGCAATACTTTTAAACGCGATGTGGTTATCGATTTAGTTTGTTATCGCCGCCATGGTCATAATGAAGCCGATGAACCAAGTGCAACGCAACCTTTAATGTATCAAAAAATTAAAAAACACTCTACACCGCGAGAAATTTACGTAGAGCAACTTGAAAGTGAAGGTGTAATAGAAAAAGGTTATGGTAAACAGTTAGTTGAAGAGTACCGAGAAGCTCTGGATAACGGTGAATGTGTGGTTAAAGAGTGGCAAGCAATGCAGCGCCATTCTGTCGATTGGTCTCCTTATCTTAAGCATGATTGGTATGCGCCATACGAAGCAGAGTTTTCTAAAGAGCGTTTAGTTGAGTTAGCTGAGTCGATTAGTCAATACCCCGATTCACAACAGCAGCACTCGCGTGTTAGAAAGATTTATGCTGATCGTCAATTAATGGCGCGCGGTGAAAAACTTTGTGATTGGGGATTTGCTGAAAATCTGGCCTATGCGACTTTGCTTGACTGTAAATATAATATTCGTTTGGTAGGGCAGGATTCCGGTCGTGGCACCTTCTTTCATCGTCATGCTGTTTTGCATGAGCAAAAAGAGGGACAACGTTATATTCCACTTAAAAACATTTCCGATCAGCAAGGTCATTTTGATGTTTATGATTCTGTTTTATCTGAAGCGGCCGTTTTAGCATTCGAATATGGTTATTCAACAGCTGCGCCAAAAGGCTTATGTATTTGGGAAGCTCAGTTTGGTGATTTCGCCAATGGTGCACAAGTCGTTTTTGATCAGTTTTTATCTTCTGGTGAACAGAAGTGGGGACGCATGTGTGGTTTAACTGTGATGTTGCCGCATGGTTATGAGGGCCAAGGTCCAGAGCATTCATCGGCACGTTTAGAACGTTATTTACAGCTTTGTGCTGAACATAATATGCAAGTTTGTGTTCCATCAACACCAGCACAGGTTTACCATATGTTACGCCGTCAGGTGGTTCGCTCTATGCGCCGTCCATTAATTGTAATGTCACCTAAATCACTGCTTCGTCATCCTTTAGCGGTTTCAAGCTTAGATGAACTTGCATCCGGGACATTCCAAAATGCGATAGCTGAAATTGATGAGTTAGATGCAAAAGCTGTGGATCGCGTTGTTTTATGCAGTGGAAAAGTTTATTACGAATTATTAGAAATACGTCGTAATAAGGTGCTCAACAATGTTGCTATTATTCGCATCGAGCAGTTATATCCATTCCCTACTGATGAAGTGAATGATATTTTTGCCGATTATGCACATGTTAAAGATTTTATTTGGTGTCAAGAAGAGCCGCAAAACCAAGGTGCTTGGTATTGTAGCCAGCATCATTTCAGAACAGTATTACCTGAAGGTGCAAAATTACATTATGCAGGTCGAGATGCATCGGCATCCACTGCTGTTGGTTATATGTCGTTACATTTAAAACAGCAGAAAATATTGGTAAATGAAGCACTTGGTCTTGAAGAGTCTGAATTATAAAAAAGAATCAAAAACAGCCTGATTTTAGTTTTAAAAATATTACACTAGGAAGCGTTAATTATGATTGAGATATTAGTTCCAGAACTTCCAGAGTCTGTGGCAGATGCAAGCGTTGCAGTCTGGCATAAACAAGCTGGTGACTTTGTTGAACGAGATGAAGTGCTTGTTGAAATCGAAACCGATAAAGTAGTTTTAGAGGTGCCAGCAACGGCATCGGGTATATTGCAGGAGATTATTGAAGATCAAGGAGCGACAGTACTTTCTAAGCAATTATTGGGCAAATTAAAAGAGGGGGCAGCCCCTGAAAAAGCGCCTGAAATAGAAGTTGAAGCAGCAGCTGGCGTTGCCGATGCCAGTCCTTCGGTGCGCCGTTTAATGCTTGAAGAGGGGATTGATGCACGAGATCTTAAAGGCTCAGGAAAAGGTGGTGTTATTACCCGTGCTGATGTTGAAAAATATCGCGAAGTGAAGAATAAGGATGCCACTGCACCGCAGGTTGATATCGTCGCCGCGGTTGTTGCACGTAGTGATAAACGCGTGCCAATGACACGCCTGCGTAAACGTGTTGCCGAGCGTTTATTAGAAGCGAAAAACTCAACTGCAATGTTGACAACATTTAATGAAGTGAATATGAAACCAATTATGGATCTTCGTAAACAATATCAAGATGCATTTGAGAAAAAACACGGTATTCGTTTAGGTTTTATGTCGTTTTACATTAAAGCGGTGACTGAAGCATTAAAACGCTTTCCGGAAGTGAATGCAGCCATTGATGGTGATGATATTGTTTACCATAATTTTTTCGATATCAGCATTGCAGTTTCAACGCCTCGAGGTTTAGTTACTCCTGTGTTGCGCGATACAGATACATTAAGTGTTGCGGAAATAGAAAAAGGTATAAAAGCGTTAGCAATTAAGGGGCGAGATGGTAAATTAACGGTTGATGAAATGATGGGCGGTAACTTTACGGTCACCAATGGTGGGATATTCGGCTCATTATTATCAACCCCGATCATCAATCCACCACAAGCGGCTATCTTAGGGATGCACAAAATTCAAGACAGGCCAATGGCTGTTGATGGTAAAGTTGAAATTTTACCAATGATGTATCTGGCACTTTCTTACGATCATCGTTTAGTTGATGGAAAAGAATCAGTGAGTTTCTTGGTAACAATTAAAGAATTACTTGAAGATCCAACACGTCTGCTTTTGGATATTTAAGAATTTGCTGTTAATTTAAACAAAACTGTCTTATTAACAACAAGCTAAGTAGAAATGTGATCTTGCTTCGACAATCGCGACCTATATAATGAGGTCATTAGTTTAACCTAAATAATGGAAAAGAATCATGAATTTGCATGAATATCAGGCAAAGCAGCTGTTCACAGAATATGGTCTTCCTGTTCCTCAAGGAATTGCATGTGACACTGCAGAGGAAGCTGTAAACGCGGCATCACAGTTAGGTGGTAATAAATGGGTTGTAAAATGTCAGGTACATGCGGGCGGTCGTGGTAAAGCTGGTGGGGTTGAATTAGCTAAATCAAAAGAGGTGATTCGCAATTTTGCGCACAAGTGGTTAGGTAAAAATCTAATTACTTACCAAACAGATGCCAGTGGACAACCCGTTAATAAACTATTGGTTGAAAGCTGTTCAGACATTGCTAATGAGCTTTACTTAGGAGCTGTTGTTGACCGAGCATCACAACGTGTTGTTTTTATGGCATCAACTGAAGGTGGCGTTGAAATTGAGAAAGTTGCGGCAGAAACACCAGAGCTTATCCATAAGGCGATGATTGATCCTCTGGTCGGTCCTCAAGCATATCAAGGTCGCGAACTTGCATTTAAACTTGGTTTACAAAGTAAGCAGATTAAACAGTTTACCGATATCTTCTTAGGTCTTGCAAAACTTTTCCATGATAAAGATTTAGCACTATTGGAAATCAACCCGTTAGTGGTAACAACTGACAACGATCTGATTTGCCTTGATGGTAAAATTAACATTGATTCAAATGCAATGTACCGTCAAAAAGAGCTCCGTGAAATGCACGATCTTTCACAAGAAGATGAGCGTGAAGTACATGCATCACAATGGGAACTTAACTATGTAGCTCTTGATGGTAACATAGGCTGTATGGTTAACGGCGCAGGCCTGGCAATGGGAACCATGGATATCGTGCAGTTAAAGGGTGGTAAACCTGCTAACTTCCTGGATGTTGGTGGCGGTGCAACAAAAGAGCGTGTAACGGAAGCATTTAAAATAATTCTTTCAGACGAAAAAGTTGAAGCCGTGCTGGTTAATATCTTCGGTGGCATCGTGCGATGTGATCTTATTGCTGATGGTGTTATCGGCGCAGTTGAAGAGGTTGGTGTATCTGTGCCTGTTATCGTTCGTTTAGAAGGTAATAACGCAGATCTAGGTCGTCAAAAACTTGCTGATTCAGGCCTGAATATTATTGCGGCAACTTCGCTTAGCGATGCTGCAGAACAAGCAGTTAAAGCAGTAGGAGCTGGCAAATAATGAGTATTTTAATTAATAAAGACACAAAAGTAATTTGCCAGGGTTTTACCGGTGGTCAAGGTACTTTCCACAGCGAACAATCGATTGATTACGGCACGCAAATGGTCGGTGGTGTATCTCCTGGTAAAGGAGGGCAAATGCATCTTGGTTTACCTGTTTTTAATACCGTACGAGAAGCTGTTGAAACAACTGGTGCAACGGCAAGTGTGATTTATGTGCCGGCACCATTTTGCAAAGATGCTATCTTAGAAGCTATTGATGCGGGCATTAAATTAATTGTTACTATCACAGAGGGCATACCAACATTGGATATGCTTGAAGTGAAAGTGAAATTAGATCAGTCTGGTGTTGTTATGATTGGCCCTAACTGTCCAGGTGTTATTACGCCAGATGAATGTAAGATTGGTATTATGCCCGGTCATATTCATCAAAAAGGTAAAGTGGGTATTGTTTCTCGCTCTGGTACATTAACCTATGAAGCAGTAAAACAAACTACTGATGAAGGTTTTGGCCAATCAACTTGTGTGGGTATCGGTGGCGATCCAATCCCGGGCACAAGTTTTGTTGATGTCTTAGCGCTTTTCCAAGCAGATCCAGAAACTGAAGCAATTGTAATGATTGGCGAAATTGGCGGTACAGCTGAAGAGGAAGCTGCTGCGTTTATTAAAGCCAATGTAACTAAACCTGTAGTTTCTTATATTGCGGGTGTGACAGCGCCTGCTGGTAAACGTATGGGACATGCCGGTGCTATTATTGCAGGCGGTAAAGGTACGGCAGCAGATAAATTTAGAGCACTTGAAGATGCGGGTGTAAAAACCACTAAATCGCTTGCTGAAATCGGTAAAGCATTACGTGAAGTCACTGGTTGGTAATAACGACTGACTAAGACTTTCCGCTAGTATAAAGACCTCGTTAGTTAACGGGGTCTTTTTGTTTGTGTTGATAAATAAGTGTTTCCCAGCATGGGGCTGTCATCTTCCGGTGCTATTATTGCAGGCGGTAAAGGTACGGCAGCAGATAAATTTAGAGCACT
>NZ_CEZLMY010000089.1:0-2853 GCF_983033635.1 Psychromonas sp.
GGTTATGCCTTTAAATACTGATTCATATTTAAGTAAAGCGTTATCCGCTTTTTCTTTGGTGATAACTAACGTTAAGCCTTCAGCTTCAGCAAAGGTCGCTAACGGATTTAATTCACTATAATCTCCATATAAACCAGTGACAGTGCAAAAAACATATTGATCAGTTAGCACCACTGGTGACATTGAGGCTAATAATTTACTTAACTTTGTTTCGCCGACCATTTAATTTTCCTTTCTTTTATTTCGTAATCTCATTATTAGCTTGCAACCATCAGTTTGCTAACCTTTGTTATTTAGCACAGCTAAGATTCGCACAATAAACTCCTGTGAGCTATAACAAAAGGAAACAGTCGCAACACTCGGTAAAGGAGTTTTTATGTTTCTCGCATGTGAAGTACTAAACGAAAATATTATTGAGAGATCCTCAGCTTCACTCTGGTCTGATTTTGTGCGCGCAGTAAATGATGATCAGAGTGACATTTTAACCCAGTGTTTAAGCTTACTAAATAGCTCGGATAGTCAAAAACAGCAGACAAAAACTCTGGCGATAGATCTAATAACGCAAGCACGCTGTCAAAACCACTCACTCAAAACTCTAGATGCTTTATTACTCGAATACCCTTTAAATAATGAAGAAGGCATCACCTTAATCTGTTTAGCTGAAAGTTTATTGCGCATTCCGGACCCAACCACTGCAGATGCATTAATCCGTGATAAATTATCTTCGGCGGATTGGATCACTCACCTCAATCATGCCGATTCATTTTGGGTTAACGCTTCTACCTGGGGGCTTTTATTAGGCAGTAAGTTAGTAACGCCCCCTGCCGGGTCTGAACATGGAAATCCACCCGCACTGCAGGCGGTTTTATCGTTAATCAACAAATTCAGTGAAGCGCTTATTCGTAAAATCACCTATCAAATGATGGGACTCTTAGCAAAACAGTTTGTCTTTGCCCAGGATATAAAAAATGCTGCAAAGCAGGCGCATAAGCCGTCACTGCCGGGGTTAAGTTACACCTTTGATATGTTAGGTGAATCGGCATTAACAACAGCTGACGCAGAGAATTATTATGAAAAATATCAACAAGCTATCGAGTTTGTTGGACAACAAGGTAAAATATCTAAAACAGCTGCCAGCTCTGTTTCTATTAAACTCTCCGCATTAGATCCCTGTTATGAAAGCCGTTATCAAGAGGCTGTATTTACAGAGCTGTTTAATCGTCTGCTTAAATTACTAAAGCTTGCCAAAAAATTAGCGGTGCCGATCACTATTGATGCCGAAGAAGCTGATCGTTTAGAGATCTCTTTAATATTATTTGAAAAACTATATCAACATCCTAGTTTACAAGGCTGGGGACAATTAGGACTGGTGGTACAAAGCTATTTAAAACGGTCTATACATGTACTGCTTTGGTTGGCGGCATTAGCGAAAAAACAAGGAGATAAAATTCCTGTTCGTCTGGTTAAAGGCGCATATTGGGACAGTGAAATTAAACAGTGCCAGCAACGCGGTCTAAGCAGTTATCCTGTTTTCACCCGCAAACAAAGCACTGATGTTTCCTATTTAGCTTGCAGTGTGTTTTTGTTAAAACCATTCATCGAAGGATTACTGTCAACGCAATTTGCCACTCATAATGGACAAACTATTGCAGCTGTTTTGTCTATATCAGGTCATCGAGACTATGAATTTCAACGACTATTTGGCATGGGTGAAAGTTTATATCAGATCTTATTAGAGCGTTATCAGCAGAAGGTTCGCATTTATGCCCCGATAGGTAATTATCACGATCTTTTACCCTATTTATTGCGGCGTTTATTAGAAAATGGTTCGAATAATTCTTTCGTCTCACAACTGGCGGATCCTAATTATTCATTAGATAAATTAACTGAGCATCCGGTTGATTTACTTAACCACTTTAAAAGTGTAAGCCATCCCAATATCCCATTACCAGAAAATTTATTTGCTAATAAACGTGATAATTCATTGGGGTTGAATATTAATAATGAATTTGAGCGCAATGATTTTTATCAACAGATCGCTGCTTTTATCTGTTTTAAATGGCATGCTAAACCACAAATAACAGCCGCAGTAATCGATTTACAGAAGCAAGCCGTTTTTGCACCATTTGACCATAATCTTGAGATTGGCGATGTTAAATGGATGCGAACAGAACAGATAACCGCAGCCATTACTGATGCTCAATCTGCTTTTGCAGCGTGGAATAACCGTCCTGTAACAGAGCGTTGTTTGTGCTTAACTAATTTAGCCGATTTATTACAAGAGAACAGAGCCGAGTTGGTCGCCTTGTGCATTTTAGAAGCGGGTAAAACTATTCAAGATGCACTTGATGAAGTACGTGAAGCAATTGATTTTTGCCGTTATTACGCGTCTTGTGCACTGTCAGATTGGCCAGTCAAAGCGGCGCAAATGTTCGGTGATCAGGAGAAAGATTATCAACGAACTGCTTTAGGTGTATTTGCTTGTATCAGCCCGTGGAATTTTCCTTTAGCTATTTTTGTCGGCCAAATCAGTGCGGCTTTAGTGACCGGTAATACTGTGATTGCCAAACCCGCCCCGCAAACGAGCTTAATCGCCTATAGGGTGATTGAACTGCTCTACCAGGCTGGATTTCCCAAACAGGTTGTTCAATGCCTGCCGGGTGATAGCAAAATTGGCAGCACAATAATTAACGATCCGAGAATTCGGGGAGTTGTCTTTACCGGCTCAATCAATAGCGCACGCTTAATTAATCAAACATTGGCAGACAGAAGCAGCGACCCTGCCATTTTGATTGCAGAAACGGGCGGACAAAATGCCATGATAGTTGACAGTAGCGCGCAAGCTGAACAAGT
>NZ_CEZLMY010000089.1:2863-14242 GCF_983033635.1 Psychromonas sp.
ATGATGTCTGTACGAGTGCATTTTCATCAGCCGGACAGCGTTGCTCAGCGTTACGTGTTTTGTTTGTGCAGCAGGAGATTGCCGAGAAGATTATCCGTTTAATAAAAGGGAAAATGGAAAACTTGCATATTGGCGATCCGCGTTTATTAAAAACAGATATCGGCCCCGTTATAGACCAGGCTAGTGTTAATAAATTAACTGCACACTGTCAGGAGTTAGAAAGTAAACAGCAGTTACTTTATCAAGTCCCTTTTATTGAAGAAAAAAATATAAGCAGTGCAACCTTTATTGCGCCGGCGCTCTTTGAAATCAATCATATTAACGAATTAGAAGATGAATACTTTGGTCCACTGTTGCATGTTATTCGTTATAAATCGGCAAATATAAATCAGGTTATTCAATCCATAAATGAAACGGGCTTTGCATTAACTTTAGGTATCCATAGCCGTAATCAAACATTTATTTCACATATCATCACACACAGCAAGGCGGGAAATTGTTATATCAACCGTAATCAAATTGGTGCACAAGTCGGCGTTCAACCTTTTGGCGGAAATGGTTTATCGGGCACAGGCCCTAAAGCTGGCGGGCCAAATTATTTGACTCGTTTTACTTGTATCAAAACGGTTAGCTAGAGCATACAAAATGAGGAGTGATAAAGCATGTCTGATCTAACATTCGAACAACATCTAGTAGATGCGTTACACTGTTTAGAATTACAACAAAGTAATTTTCAACAAAACTGTACTTTGTATGAAAGTGAAATCAAAGATGTTTTACAAGAATTACTAAATAATCAGAAAATAGATCAACAAGATTATCTACAATTACTCGATTTATTAGCAACGATTGTTTTTAATATAAATTCACAACTGCAAGAGATCCAACTAACAGGGCCAACGGGAGAAACGAACCGATTAATTTATCAAGCAAAAGGTTTGTGCTGGATCGATTATCAGCAAGCAGCTGATTTTAAAAGTGTATTTGCCTTGTTATCTATTAGTTTACTCACAGGTAATATCTGTCTGATTATTCAGCGCGGTGATTTAGTGACAAACTTTTGTTTGTTATTGAAAGCGAAATTAACAGCGGGTTTAGTCACCTTAATTGACAATAAATATACGCAATTATTAATCGATCATCCTGCCGTCAATTTAGTGGCCAGTTTGGCTGCTAAAAAGCACATTCAGCAACTTAATCAGCAGTTAGCGCAAAAACCTGGTGCAATCACATCTTTAGTAAGCTTACCGATCAATGAACCGATCCATAATATCAGTTGTTCAGATCTGCTTTTACGCTTTATTAATGAACGCTGTATCACCAATAACATCACCGCAGTAGGCGGTAATACACAATTATTATTTATGCACGAAGAGTAATAAATTGATCAATTACCTCTTTCAAGCAAGTTCAGTACTACGACGTGGAGTATTAAAAAAATAGAAACAACGAGCAAAAAAAAGCGGCTACTATTGCGCTCGCTAGCTATCAGAATCACTGCATACATTAAATTGACAGCTTTTGATATGTAATACATCTAAGTCTATTAAAAATGAGCTGTTATACATTTAATAGCGCAAATGGTTAATATTTTCGTGATTAACATCGCTATACAAGAGCAGGAAATAGTTTTAGCAGCTTCTATTTTTAGCCCAAAACCTTGAAAGCGATTACAAAACAAAGCGTTATAAATCCACAAAAAAAACAGTTTGAACTCCTGCTGAATGCGGCCTGTTTTGTTATTCAATTATCACTTTCCTTAACAGACAACCGCAAAAACAACACATTCTGTAAACGCGCGCAAAGGGGGACACAGGAAAGCTCATTCTATCGATCCAGATCTCATTTTATGGGTTGCTGAATAAATAAACTCGTTTCAATTAATCAGATCACAAGGCGCCGGATTTATAATCGAGGCACTTTTTATTTAAAAAAAAGCTTTACTACAGCCCTTGTCTTAGCTGAATTAATGAAAAGAGAGACAAGATCAGAGTTTTTAATATTTACAATACAAAACAAGTGATGAATTTAATTCATTACAATAAGGACACTCATGGAAAATCGTTGGCAAATCGCTTTATCTGCAGGACTTCTTGCGGCAGTCTGGTGTGGCATAGCAGATACCTTTCATCTCGTTACCTGGGTAGGCTTTTTAGGCTGCAGTACCTATTTTGCACAGCCTAAAACGGGTTTCAATGGGGTTCTTATGAGCTGGTGTACCAATCTGTCCGGTGTTTTCTGGGCATGGTTGGTGATCAGCGGAAGTAGCTACTTTGATACGCAACTAATCGGTTACCTTTTCACTGGCATCGCAACATCAGCAATGTGCCTGCAGGCTAGTTATCATAAATTATCTTTTATTCCAGGGGCTTTTATCGGTTGCTGCGCAACATTTGCGATGGGGGGAGATATTGTTAATCTTTTACCTGCATTAATTCTTGGTGCGCTGCTTGGTTATGCGATGACATTGCTTACTTCACAATTCATTAGTATCACGTTTTTTTTTCAAAAAGCTACAAAAATGACGATAGCAGATCCTAACACAACAATTGAGTAGTTTATCTATTTTGAACTTATACTAGAGAGAAGAAACAACGGTTAATGGCGAGCAATAAGATTGTAAAAAATATTTGCTGCTGTTTTTTCTCTTAAAAAATCACCTTGGTACTGAATATGAAACAGATTGAATTTAGAAAAATAGATGCCCTTATGATAAAGCTAAGTTTAAACGGAAAGTTTTTCGTACTTTGCGCATTGGTGGCAGTTATTACAACCAGCATCGCATTGGTCAACTTAAACGATGTTGAGCAACATGCAGCAGATAACTCTCAAGCAAGAGCACAATCTATGGTCGATGCCTTTGCTCAAGTCGCATCAAAGCAAAGCCTGACTGACGATGAGCTGGCGCAGTTTGCCACACAACAAGGCTTACAGATCAGCAAACAGATGAAATCATCCCGTCAAGGTAAAATGCAGACAGTCACAGCACCGGTTGGTCGTCAGTATCTGCAATTGAGCAGCAATGTGAGTCAATGGGAACAACAGGCATTGGATGACGCCCGTATGATGTTATGGGTTGCTTTGCTTGGTTTATTGCCTCTTTTTCAATTGAGTTACTGGACATCAACCTCGCTTGGTGGTGGTTTATGGGATATGTATATCGCAATAAAACGTTTAGCCGATGGTGATCTGACACAGCGTCTGAATTTCTTCGGTGTAGATGATTTTAGTATGATTGCGACCGAAATAGATCGAAGTGCAGATAATATGAGTGAGATGGTGACGGCGATAGGAAAAAATGCAGGCACCCTTGCACAAGCGGCTGATGAGTTTAATCAGCAAGCGCAGCAAAGTGATGAGTTGATTGGCCTGCAACATGAGTTTTTAGATACGGTAGCAGTTGCCATGGAGCAGATGACCGCGGCAATAGAAGACGTTTCCCGTAATGCAGCCAATACTTCCGATCAGACAAAAAACAATTCTAACCAGGCTGAGTCTAGTAAGGAACAGATTGCTGATGCGGTAGTGCGGATTTCAACCTTGGTCGATAAGATCGATTCAGCATCAGAATCTGTTACACAGCTTTCCAAAAATGCAGCAGAGATTGATGCGGTAGTTACCACTATTAACGCCATTTCAGAACAGACAAATTTACTTGCGTTAAATGCAGCGATTGAGGCAGCTCGAGCCGGTGAGCAAGGTAGAGGATTTGCAGTGGTTGCAGATGAGGTGAGAACCTTAGCAGGCCGCACTCAGCAAGCGACTGTTGAGATTAAATCTATGATTGAAGGTTTACAATCTGGCTCTGCGACGCTCTCAACAGTGACCCGTGAAATTGTTGAACAGGCCGATCAAGGTCGTAATTCTATTGTTTCTGTCGGTGAGGATGTCGATTCGATGGCCAGCTCAACTAATGATGTATTTGATATGAGCTCTCAGATTGCAGCATCCGCGGAAGAGCAGAGTGTTTCGGCTCGAGATATCGCGATACAGCTCAATGATATCCGGGCACAGTCTGAAACGATTAAACAGACAGCGCAACGCTCGGTGATATTAGCATCGGATCTTAGCCAATCATCGATCGCACTTGAAGGGATATTAACACAATATCAGTTGGCTTAAGACGCTAAAACAGGATTGCTTTTTTACATTGTTGCTGTTTTGTTATCGACAACCGCTTCCTTTTTTCTTAACAGCTAGAAAAAAGGAAGCAGAATAAATTTCCTTGCACACGAAGTGCACAGCTCTACTCCTAAAACTTCACTATCGCTAGATTTAAGTTAGTCAATTTACCATCCAAACTCCCCACAGTCGAAATAGCTCACTATGCTGAACAGCTGCATCAAAAATTTTCCTTGCACACGAAGTGCACAGCTCTACTCCTAAAACTTCACTATCGGTAGATATAAGTTAGTCAATTTGCATCCAAACTCCCCTGAAGACGAAATAGCTCGCGATTCTGAAATGCTGTGTTAAAAATAAGTGCTCACTAATAAGCTAACAGTAATAGTGATTGTGCAAATTAACAGACCCTTAACTATAATTATTTTTAATAACAAGCGTTTTGTTGGCAAAGAGATGCAACAACTAGATTGTGCATAGCGTTGTATATAAAACTACTAATTAACAAACAGATGAGGCGTCTTCTATGAAAATACAAATATTAACTTTCCTCTTAATAGGTATCTTTGCACTGCCTGCTGTAGCAGATAAGCCTGCATGGGCAGGAAAAGGAAAACCCAGCGCGGAGCAAAAGGAGCTTAACAAA
Organism: Psychromonas sp.; assembly: GCF_983033635.1. Taxonomy (NCBI): domain Bacteria; kingdom Pseudomonadati; phylum Pseudomonadota; class Gammaproteobacteria; order Alteromonadales; family Psychromonadaceae; genus Psychromonas; species Psychromonas sp. Next base: position 7,632 of record NZ_CEZLMY010000089.1, read on the forward strand.
AGTACAAAAGAAGCAAAAGAAGCCGAATTTGATCAATCCGAAGATAAAATTAAAAAAGAAAAAAAACAAAAAGAGCTAAAGAAAACCGATATCGGTAAAAATGAAACTGATGATTCCGAAGATAAAATGAAAAAGGACAAGAAAGATAAAAAGGTGAAAAAAGAAAAAAAACAAAAAGAGCTAAAAAAAACTGATATCGGTGAAAATGAAACTGATGATTCCAAAGATAAAATGAAAAAGGACAAGAAAGGTAAGAAAGCAGATCAAGAGATGAAAGAGTTAGACAAAGGATCTGAACAAGGAAAAACATCTAGAGAAAACCGTAAAAAATGGTGGCAATTCTGGGATGAATAAATCTATAAAATCTGACAAGCTTGCAATAGTTTTATTGCAAGCCTGCAATTTTTAACCACTCTCACTTCCGAAAAGAGGATATATATATTGAATTATTTATAATCATTAGCTTCTTCTCTTGCTCTAAGCAATGCTTTCATTATCTCTTCTAATTAGTAACTCAGCATGAATTTCATCATACTGTTTATCTAATCTATAGAATAATAACAGTACGAGGATTCCCACTGCCGAAATAATTGGCGCCCCGATAAAATTAATCTTTATAGCCGTTAGTGCTGTAATTTCTTGATTTGAAGCTTGAGGTATATAATTACCTGCTGATAGTGTCCAACCGGAAATGGCTCCGCCAACCCCCATGCCCAGCTTGACACCAAAACTTGACGCTGCAAACAGTAAACCTGATGCACGGACACCCGATTTCCACTCACCATAATCCACCGTATCCGCGATTAATGCGAATATTAATCCCACATTAAAACCCAATCCAATACTAGAGACTATATTGCCTGTGAATAATAATGAAATATTATGATTCCCCGCTAGATAGATCATTATAAAACCAAGGATCGCGACTAGATTACCGATAAACATGGTATTTCTTTTACCAATTCTTTTAGAAACGAAAGGGACAAGTATTATACCGGGAAGAATGGCTATAATGGCTAAAGGAAGAAAAGTCGAGATTAAATCCGGTCTCCCAAGATTGTACTGTAAATAGTAGATAGCGGTTTGATTTTTCATAGTCATACCCGTCCACATTACGAAGTTAATCAATACAGAAATCAGCCAAGGTGTATTCCCTTTTAGCGCTTTAAAACTTTCCTTAACTGGAATTGATTTTTTATTTGCTGCTTGGATTCGTTCTCTTGTATTTAAAAAAGTAATTATGAACAAAATAACGGCAATAACAGCATATAATCCCATAGTTAATTGGAAGCCCTTTGCAGCATTACCTTGTCCAAAAGCCTCAACTAAAGGCATAGTCAATCCTGCGACAAGCAAGCCTCCAATAACAGCAAATATCATCCGCACGGCATTGACTGCTGTCCTTTCCTGATAGTCATCCGTTAAACTGGGTAATATTGCAGAAAGCGGAATATTGATCGCCGTATACACAGTACCTAAGGCAATATATGTGATATAAGCGTAAATTAATTTACTCGTGCCAACTAAGTCCGGTGTTGTGAATGTTAAAAAAGCAAATATTCCGTAGGGTATGGCCATCCACAAGAAATATGGACGACATTTACCCCATTTTGTTTTCGTTTTATCTATGATAATTCCCATAATCAGATCATTAATGGCATCCCAAACTCGCGCAATAAGAAACATAGTAGCAACGGCTGCAGCGGAAATACCAAAGACATCGGTATAGAAGTACAATAAATAGAATGTAATCATCATAAAAACTAGATTTGATGCGGTATCTCCTAAACCGTAACTAATCCGTTCTTTCCAAGAAACTAATTTTAATGACCCCTTGTTTTCAAGATTCATACGATTTTCCCTTCAAAGTTAAGTCCTTTTACTTAGCAAGCATAGCTGTTTTGTATTGTTAAGCCTGAGATAGTACAGAATATGGATGAATCAGTTCTATAAAGCTCGGTGTTTAGGCGGCATGATTGTGATTTAAACTACTAATACCAATTCCACTAATTAGATGATCTATTTAGGCGCAGGAAAAATGGATGAAAGCAAGGCATTGATTGCAGTAACTAGTTGTTCTAATTGCAAAATCAATAACGAAGCTAGCATTTATTTTAACAAGCGTAAATGAATAGATAATTAGTGAATTTGGTATAAGTTACGTCTATATTCTGATGGGCTGACATCTAACCAGCGCTTGAATGCCCTATTGAACCCAGTTAGATTGGCATAACCCAATCTATCGCTAACCTCACTGAATGAGATAGCACCTTCCTTAATGAATTTCAGTGCAAGCTCTTTTCTGCTAACTTCTACCAACTCCCGATATGATGTATTTACAGCTTCAAGTTTTCTATAAAGAGTCGACTTACTCATATTAAACAGACTTGCCATTTCATCGGCTGAAATATGATCATTAGTTTCGATGAAAAGCTGATTAATCTTTGTTAATACATCTTCGATGATATTCTCAAAATCGGGCTCGCTGGGTCTTAAACGTTCTAAGATAGATTTTAACTCATTATCAATATGGCGATTATGATATTTATTAACGATCTTAAAATCATCCTTTTTAAAGCTTAAGTAACTTTCTTTAGCAAAATTAACCTTCCCTGCTATATGGGCTTGATAGGTCTCAAGATCTAACTTGTTTTCATCAGCAAAAAATGAATCAATTTTCACATCCGTTCCAAAAAACAGTTGTGAAGAATACGCGATGCCGAATAACGGCCCGTAACCTGAATTAAAAATTTGCTCTTTATTATTAAAGCAAAATTTTATCTGTACATGATCAGTTTGCGCATTAATGTCAAAGGACATAGCACGGTTTGAAAACATAAAAAACTCAATGGTTCTTGCTATAAAGTCACCCAATGTTGGCGCATTACAGATATAACTGCGAGAAACACAACCGAGACTATCTCGGGTTATATTTGACAAACTCTGCTCTTCTGCAAATAAGCTATTGATCTCCTTAACAAGCCACTTTAATTCATAGCGCTGATAAAACCCCTGCTCATTTAATGCAAATAATATCGGTAACAAACTGTCCTGTTTGATAAAACAGGGCTCATCCACTGAAAAAGCATCTAATTTTATTGTTTTTAATGCATTATTTGTCGGATCTATCTCTTTTAAAGCGTGATAAAGTCCGAATGCAAAACTGTTTAAATAGAACATCAATCCTCCCTGATATTATCTGTTTACCCTGCAATTAATTTTCATCAATCTGTTTTACTATATAGTTAAATTTACGCTAATAAACACAAAAAATAACGTAACATTTCGTAACATTTCAGCGGAGCTAAAATTCAGTTTGAGCAACACTTTTCACTCTCGTTATTACGTGCTGTAACTAAGCAGACAAAAGAGAGAATACACATCTTATTTACTTTTAAATCAAAGAATTATCAGGAGGTGATATTGATATGTTTATTTAATTTGTCGAGCTGGTTTTATCTTTAATATGATCCAAGTAGGTCGCAATTATCGCGACTGGGAGTGGTGCTTAACCAGTAAAGACGCGACTTGCTATTTTGGACGATTTAGCAAGGCTTTGAAGTATAATTATTGCTTTAACTCTGTCTGTAATTTATTAATACCTCATTCCAGAATAGGCATTTTTTTACATTAAAATTAATTTTTTTAATGGTTCTATATAGCTCGCTCTTTAGGAAAACCTAATCTTATTTAAACTCCTAAATCATGTCTATATTCTGATGGGCAGATTCCAAACCAGCGTTTGAATGCTCTATTAAAACCAGTCAGATTAGCGTAGCCCAATCTGTCACTGATCTCACTGAATGACATAGCACTTTGTCTGATTAATTTTAGGGCGATTTTTTCTCTGACAGATTCAACTAATTCACGGTAGGTAGTATTTTCGCTGGCAAGTTTGCGATAAAAAGTGGATTTACTCATCTGAAATAGATTTGCCATTTCATCAGCTGAAATGTAATTATCTGTCTGCATAAAAAAGAGTTCAATCTTGGTTAATACAATATCTTTTATACTATTAAATTCAGGCTCAGCTGGTTTTAAACTGTCAAAAAGTGATTTGAGTTCATTATCAATATGCGCATTATAGTTTCTATTTATTAAATTAAAATCACTCTTTTTAACCCTCAAATAGCATTTATCCCCATATATTATCTGACCGGAGATGTACGATTGAAATGTTTCCTTATCAAACTTACTTTTTTCAGCAACAAACAGATCAATTTTCACATCAGTCCCAAAATATAACTGGGTACAATAGGCGAGATAAAAGAGCGGGCCAACTAAAGGGTTAAAATCTTGTTCTTTGTTATTAAATTTAAATATTATTTCAACTTGCTTGTTTAGCTTATTAACTTCGAAGGACATGCTTCGGTTAGCAAATGTAAAGTATTCTATTATCCTTTCTATAAAGTCACCCAGTGTCGGCGCATTTAAGACATAACCACGATGAATTGACCACAGTAGTTTCTGCTGCATAGGAGATGAAAACAGTTTTTCTGAAATAAAACCTTCAGCGAGTGCTGCGAGCCAGTTTAATTCACCGTGCTGATAAAAACCGATTTCATTTAAAGCCATTATTATTGGCAACAGGCTTTTTTCACTGACAAATATTGGTTTATCAGATGAAAATGTATCCAACTTTATCTGATTTAACGCTTTATTTTTTGGTTCTGCTTTTTTCAGTGCCAAATAAAGTTCAAGTGCAAGGTGGTTTAGATAAAACATTTTATTTCCCTATTTATACGCTAATGTTGTAATTATTCTCCTTTATAGCCATCCTTAAGCCTTATCCTTCCTTGTAAATATTATAAGCCCAAAGCAGATTAATATCTAAATTAGAAATGTGGCTTTTAGCACAGATTGATTATTCAATCTCAGCAAAAAAAAGCCAGCCTTTACAGGCTGGCTAGAATAACAGGTAGTAATTTCTTATTCTGAAGAAGCTACGCCATTATTTCTGATCGTTTCAGCGTACCAGTAATAACTGTCTTTAGGGATACGCTTCAGATCATCCTCATAATCCACATAAATCATGCCAAAGCGCCCTTGAAAACCATTGATCCATTCAAAGTTATCAAACAGTGACCAGGCTGTGTAACCAATAACATTGGCGCCATCCTGAATCGCTTGCCATGTTGCTTTAACATGCCCGTTAAGGAAGCGGGTTCTCATTACATCGTGCACCTGTCCATCGCTGGTAAGTTTATCTTCAACCCGGTAGCCGCCACCATTTTCAGTAATAAGAATATCCTTGCCACCGCTCACTTCATCCAGATACATTAACGTATCGTATAAGCCTTGTGGATCATATTCACCATTTTCTGAGCCTGGATTCTCGATAGGGGCATAAGCAAAGGCTTCACCAAACAGATCTCCGCCCATAAAATCGCCGTTTTGCGTAAAGCCAGTTTGGCCTCCGTAATTAGCCTCTTCCGCATAGGCTCTTACTGTACGTCGGCTGTAGTAATTCACGCCGGCAAAATCGGTTCCTTGTGCTTTAATAAACGCTAAATCCGCAGCTAATTGTTCTGGAGTCGCCTTAATTTGGTAGCCAAGTTCAGCAAATCTCTCAAGTAATCCATCTGGGTACTTACCTTTAAATACAGGGTAAGTATATAGGTCGTTCTTAAGAGCATTATAGAGATCGTTAGCCGCAAGATCTTCTGCAGACTGAGAGGCTGGCTTGCCAGTTCCCAGATCAAATGCGATACCAATATCACCGTCAAGAATTTCTCCTGCATCTTCCAGATCATGGTAAATTTTAACTACTTTAGCATGCGTCAGCATATAGCCGTGAATGTAAGTCAGCTGTCTACCGACGAGATCAGTATATTTTATGGTCTTGAACAATGCCTCAATATTAGCAGCGGTTGGTTCCCAACCCGTTGCTCCCTTATCGAACGTAGTACCTAGCAGTCCCTCAAAAAATGTTGCCCAAATAAAGGGTTCATTCAAGGTCATCCATTTGTCGACTTTATTACCATAGCGTTTGATAACCGCTTCTGAATAGACAGCAAAGAAATCGACAACATCACGATTAGCGAAACCGCCCATGCCACCCATGCCTTCAGGTAACCATAACCCAAGAGGCATATCCCAATGGAAGAGAGTGATCATAGGGACAATGCCATTGTTAATAAGCTCATCAATCAGCCGGTCATAGTAAGCCAACCCTTCTTCATTGGGTGGGAGTAGATTACCATCTGCATCATAAGGAACGCCTGTAGGGTAAATTCGCGACCAGGCAATGGAAAAACGGTAACTTTTTATGCCAGCCTCTGCCATCAGCTTTACATCGTCCTTATATCTATGATACTGGTCGATAGCAACATCCCCGGTTTCACCCTTGGCCATTCTCATCTGCTGGGTAATGAAATCCCAGTTGGTATAACCGCGACCGCCTTCATCCCATGCCCCTTCCACCTGATAAGCTGAAGTTGCAGAGCCCCATAAAAAATCACTTGGAAACTCAAGGAATGTGTCTTTTGGGGTATCAACATCAGTTGCATGTACATAATCCCCTGAGTCACTACCACAGCCCGTCAATAAAGCGGTTGCTGCCACGGCGACAATTGCCAGTGGTTTTAAATTAATCATATTATAGACCTTCT
>NZ_CEZLMY010000090.1:0-14215 GCF_983033635.1 Psychromonas sp.
AATTATTATCAATGGGCTGCAGTTTTTTACTAGCCTGGCGTTAACCCACTTAATTTTTCCCTCTGAGTTTTTATTTTAGGACAAGTATGCTGAATAACCAGTTTTGAGCTGGCCATTTTAGAGTGGCAGTGCTGTTTGTTTAATCGAGGTGATGAGACAAATGCAATTGAACTGGTTACTATTGCTACTTTGTAATAACCAGAGTTGATGATATGACCAATAACCTTAAATTTTCACAAGCCGCCACTGAATTATTAAAGCGCCGAGTGGCAGGTACAAAAGCTACTCGCTTAGATGCCCCAATTCGTCCTAACTCAATCGATGATGCTTTGGCGGTGCAGGCGGAAATGATAGCGCAGCGTAGTGATCCTGTTGGCGGCTGGAAATGCCTTTTACCACCCGCTGAAAATCAGATGGTAGTCGCGCCAATTTTTGCCGAGACAATTAATCGCGGTCAGTTTTGCAAATTGTTTGCCGATAATAAAGTGGCACGTATTGAACCTGAAATCGCTTTTGTTTTAGGTAAAGATCTGCCCGCGCAACAGGAAGATTACAGCCAGGCAGAAATTGATGATGCGCTGTCGGGCTGTTATATGGCACTAGAGTTAATGCAGGATCGTTTCCAGGAAAATAGTGGCGTTGAATTTTATGAAAAGTTAGCGGATTGTTTGGTTAATCAAGGTTTATTTATTGGTCCGGAGATAAACCGTTCGCTAGCTTATTCCGCCAGTGAAATAACCATTAATGTCTCACAGGCGAACTCTGCGCAGACCTTTGCGGGCGAACACCCGAATCAATTGCCACAAAATCCTCTCTATTGGCTGATCAATTTTATGAGCAAGCGCGGCACCGACTTTAAAGCAGGGCAAGCGATTATTACCGGATCATATGCGGGCATTGTTGAAGTGCTGTTTGATAGCAGGACAGAAATTGAATATCAGGGGCTAGGTAAGTACACGCTTGAATTTAAAGAATTAGTGTAATTACTCAGGTCGTTGCCATTTAAGCTAATTTCCGCGTTGAAAAATGCTCATTTAAACGACTAAACTGCGCTTTTTCGCCTTGAACTCAGCATAAATGGCTTAGCCCTGAGCATTTACAGTCTTATTTGAGAAAAACACCTTAAATTATTGAGGTGCTGAGTAGTTACAAATTAGTTTGAAATTTTGACCCAACTCTTTGTTATAAAAGCTGAAGTGTAAATTATGTGTCCTTTGGTTGTTTCTTTTTTTTATTGCGTAATAATGTTTTTTTAGAAAATATTATAAGTGGAGTATCGAAGATGCCAACATCTGCACAGCCTGTAGTCGCTTTTCAACAAGCTGAATCAACGAATAAAAAACACTATCAACCTAAGCCATTTGTTGAGCTTACTCATCCGCAGTGGTGTAAAAATGCCACCATTTATGAAGTCAATATTCGCCAATATACTCAAGAGGGCACGTTTAAAGCATTTGCCGAGCATCTTCCACGTTTACAGAAACTGGGTGTCGATATTCTGTGGTTAATGCCGATTCACCCTATTGGCGAAGAGAAGCGCAAGGGTGATAAAGGCAGTGCTTATTCTGTAAAAGACTATAAAGCGGTTAATCCTGATTACGGCACTTTAGCAGACTTAAAATCTTTAGTTGCTAAAGCGCATAGCATGGGGATGTACGTTATTTTAGATTGGGTAGCAAACCACTCGGCATGGGATAATGTATTAACTAAAACGAATCCAGAATGGTATAGCAAAGATCATAACGGTAATTTCCAACCGACACCCTGGTGGGATTGGTCTGATATTATCGATTTTGATTACTCCAACCCGCAGATGCGCGAGTATATGACTGGCGCACTGAAATATTGGCTAGAGGAAGCTGATATTGATGGTTATCGCGCCGATGTGGCAGGTTTTGTTCCTACCGATTTTTGGGATAATGCCCGTCAGGAGTTGGATGCTATCAAACCTGTGTTTATGTTAGCCGAATGGGATGCGCGTGATCTGCATAAAAATTCATTTGATATGACCTATGCGTGGTCACTGCATGAAGAGATGCATAATGTCGCTATGGGTAAAAAAAATGCTTCTGCAATCTATCTGCATTTTGCGCATATCTTAAATTCATGGCCTGATAATGCGATTCTGATGAACTTTGTTGATAACCACGATAAAAACTCCTGGGATAAAACCATGTTTGAGCGTTTTGGTGATTATCTGCACACCTGTATCGTGTTAACGGCAATGGTTGAAGGGATGCCGCTTATTTATAGCGGACAAGAGGCGGGATTAGATAAGGCGTTAGCTTTTTTCGATAAAGATCAAATTATCTGGCAAGAGCATGCGATAGGGAAGTTATATCAGCAACTTTTCACTTTAAAACATAATAATCAGGCACTTTGGAATGGTGATTGGGGCGGTAAAATGATCCCGGTTGTAAATAATAAACCTGAGGCTATTTTCTCTTTTGTACGTGAAAAAGCGCAGGATAAAGTGTTTGTGGTTTTAAATTTTTCAGATAAACAGCAAACCGTGAGTTTTAATGAAAATATTCAATTAGGCTGTTATCAGGAGTTATTCAGTCAAGCGTCAGTTACTTTCGAGCAAGACTCTACTGATACAATTGAAGCTTTCGGCTACCGGGTTTATGTGCAGAAATAAGAGTTATAGCCAGAGAGTACTTCCAGTGATCTCTGGCTTAGTCCTTCGCACTGACATGAATGAGTTGCTAATCTATAAATAACGTCAGTAACTCATTTAAATATCTGTGCCCTAACGCGGTTATTTTCCAACTGCCGGCATTTTCTATTAGCAGTTTTTTGGTTATCGCTTTTTGAATCGGCTGTTTGATGGAGTCAATGCTAAGTCCTGTATAAGCTTCAAATTCGCTAAATGGAATAGGTTCAAATAGACGCAAACGGTTCATCATATACTCAAAGGCTAACTCATCAATTGCGACGCTATATGATTCATCTAGGAATGGGCGCGAACTGTCTAAATACCCTTTCGGGTGTTTGATTTTACTGGTGCGAATGATTTTATTTTCAAGAGGCAGTGTAAACTTGCCGTGTGCACCGCAGCCGATACCTATGTAGTCACCAAAACGCCAGTAATTAAGGTTGTGCTGACATTCAAAACCAGCCTTGCTGTAACCTGAAATTTCATATTGTATATAACCATTTTCAGCCAGTAATTTCTGACCCTGTTCCTGAATATCCCATAACAGTTCATCTTCAGGCAGTGTCGGTGGATGTGAAAAATATTGAGTATTTGGCTCGATGGTTAATTGATACCAGGATAGGTGCGTTGGTTTTAGGGATATGGCAGTCTGCAGATCTTCTAATGCATCGCTGAGGCTTTGATCGGGCAGACCATGCATTAAATCAAGGTTAAAGGTTTTTATGCCGGCTGCAACTGCTTGTCTGGCTGCATTTTTAGCCTCGAGCGGGCCGTGAATTCGCCCCAGTTTTGTTAGTTTCTGCTGTTGGAAGCTTTGTACTCCAAAGGAGAAGCGGCTGATACCAGCTTTTTTAAAGTCACTGATCTTTTGATTTTCAATGGCACCCGGGTTGGCTTCAAGGGTGATCTCAATATCCTGTTTAAAAGGGATCTTTTTTTCGATCTCAGTTAATAACCAGCCGATCCCCTGTGCGGAGATTAAACTCGGCGTACCGCCGCCGATAAAAATGCTTTCTAAGCTTCTGCCTTGCACATAAAGCAACTCATTGCTTAGATCATCTAACAGTGCCTGCAGATAATCTTGCTCGGGGATCTCGCCGCGCAATTTATGGGAGTTGAAATCACAATAGGGGCATTTCTCAATACACCAGGGAATATGAATATAAAGACTGAGCGGCGGCAACAAAAGCATGAAAAGACCTATTGGGTTGAGCAGGAGAAACTCCCATCTCGAGCATGGGAGTGAGTTTTAAAAGTTTTTAACTTAACTGTTCTTTTAATCGTTCAACTAACATCGCCAATGCTTGACCACGGTGACTTAATTCGCCTTTTCGTTGTTTGCTGAGTTGTGCAGATGAACATTGCTCGCTTTCAACCCAAAAAATCGGATCGTAACCAAAACCGTTTTCACCCTGTACAGAGTCGCTGATCACACCTTCCCATGTACCCTGGCAAATGACCGGTGTCGGATCGAATTCATGGCGCATATACACTAATACGCACTGAAAACGCGCGCGACGATGTTCGATACCGACGCCTTCTAGTTTATTTAATAGCAGCTCTATATTATCTTGGTCGCTGGCATTTTCACCCGCAAAACGAGAAGAGTAGATGCCGGGTTGACCACTTAAAAAATCGACCTCTAAACCTGAATCATCAGCAATTGCAGGTAACCCGGTTACCTTGGCTGCATGACGCGCTTTAATAATCGCATTTTCAACAAATGTAGTTCCTGTTTCAGGCACTTCTAAAACATCAAAGTGACTTTGTGGTAAAACTTCAATTGAGAAGCTGTTAAGTAGCTGACTCATCTCTCTTACTTTGCCTTTGTTACCTGTGGCTAAGACCCATGTTTTTTTCATTTTATTTGCGCCTCTCTTGTCTTAATCGACATAAAATTTGTGTTGGAATTTCAGTATATTGGTTTTATTTTGTGTGTTTATTTTAATATTAAAATTAACAATCTCTTCATTGCTGAAAGGGTAGGTTGCGATATAATAAATTGTATCTCCTTCCACGATCTCTTTAAATTTTAATATTTGTGTTTGTCCGATTAAGTTTTTTCCTGTCCCTGAAAGGTCGGCTGCCAGCGCCTTGAATTTTACCTGTTTATCCTGAACGGAAATATTAATTATGCCAGTGTATTTACTGCGTTTAATGCCGTAATGTTTGGCGATATCAGCCTCTAAAAAAGTTGATGGCAGGGCGATATAATGTACTTTTAAATTGGCAAAATCTTGTGACTGCTCGGCAAAACTTGGCAGACTGAAACAGAGCAGTAGAGAAGCGCAGATAAGCCGATAAAGTTTGTACATGATTATTCCTCGTTAGTAAAAAAGGCTGGTATCTGTTTGGGCTTATTAATTCTCACTAATTTATGACGGTTTAATAACCCTTTTTCAACTGTGATTGCGCCTTTTGGCACTTTGAACTGTTTACTGAGAAACTTAATTAAATGTGCATTTGCTTTGCCGTCAACGGGGGGCGCGGTAATAGCTATTTTGAGTTCATCACCAAGCAAACCAATAAATTTATCGCGACTCGCTTTAGGTTGTAAAACAAGACGAAGTAAAAGATCTGCCCCGTCTTGTTTCAGATAAACAGCTGACATTAAAAAAGTCTGCTTAACAGATCATTAACCAGCATTTCTAAAAACTGCAGACCAATTAACACTACGATCATCGATAGATCTAACCCGCCCATTGGTGGAATAAAACGACGAACAGGTGAGAGTAGCGGTTCGGTTAATTGAATCATTACCGCCTCTATTGGATTATGTCCACGACTTATCCAGCTTAAAATAGCACGTAAAATTAACACCCAGAAAAGCAGTTTAAAGACCGCCGTTAATAAGATAATAAGACTAGAAATAAGGATTACTATCGGGTTCAATGATGCCCCCATAATTAAGCTCAATACGACAATTTTCAGAGAAGCAACAATAAAAGCAAATATGATTGTTGCCATATCCCAACCTGCAAAGCTGGGGATGATTCTCCGTAAAGGCGCTACAACTGGTTGCGTTGCTTTGATTATAAATTGGCTGAACGGGTTATAAAAATCCGCACGGGCAACTTGTAACCATACGCGTAACAATACCACCATGATATATAGATCAAACAGGGTGTTGACTAGAAAATTAACTGAACTCATTAGACTTTCTCTCTTTCAAGTAAGGTTAAAATAATTTTTCCATCTCTTGACCGCGATCGGCGACTGCCTGCATCGCTTTAGCAACAATATCACTTAACCCTAATTCGTTAAATGTACGCAAGCCTTCTGCCGTTGTGCCGCCTTTTGAGGTGACATTTTCACGCAATCTAGACAGGCTAATATCAGCGTTTTCTTTAACCATTTCAGCACTGCCCAGTGCCGTTTGTAAAACCAGTAAACGCGCTTGTTGCTCATCAAATCCCATTTCAATCGCTTTAGCCTGCATCGCCTCCATAAACAGGAAGAAATAAGCGGGTGCTGAACCTGATGCGGCAGTAACTGCGTTGATCATCGCTTCATCTTCAATCCAGACGATTTCACCCACAGCGGACATCAACTCGCCGGAAAAGGTTTTATCTTGTTCACTGACCTGCTTTGATGCGAATAAACCTGTCATCCCTTTTTGCAGTAAGGCGGGCGTATTTGGCATGGTGCGGATAACCGCTGTATTAGTACCCAATAAAGATTGCAGACGTTGTACGGAAATACCCGCAGCAATAGAAATAACGAGTTTATTACTAAAGTCGACACCTTGATCGGCAAGTGTTTGACAAACCGTCGCCATAATTTGTGGTTTAACGGCTAATACAATAACGTCACACCAATTTGTCGCATCTATGTTGTCTTGAGATCCCTTAACTGCATATGATTTTGTGAGTTGTTGAGTGTTATCGACACTGGGATCGCTCGCGCAAATAAAATCGGCTGGATAACCGCCCTTAACTAAACCGCTGATGATGCTGCCAGCCATATTGCCAGCACCAATAAAAGTAATTTTTTTATGTAACATTGTTATACCCTTTTTAATTAGTTTCTTGAGCCAAAGATATCACTGCCGATTCGCACCATAGTGCTACCGCAGCGAATGGCACTATCCAAATCACCACTCATGCCCATTGACAGTGTATCAACTTCTGGATAGAGCTGTTGCAGTTTCTGATAGATGTTATGGAGTGCTTTGAATTGATTTTCAAGTCGCTCGTTATTCTCCGTTTTTTCTGGAATCGCCATAATGCCACGTAGTTTTAAGCGCGGTAAGTCATTTACTTGTGACGCCAGTTCAATAACTTGCGATAAAGTAGTACCCGATTTGCTTTGTTCTCCGCTAATATTAACCTGCAGGCAAATATTAAGTTCGGGTAGCTCGCTCGGACGTTGATCGTTTAAACGCTGTGCGATTTTAAATCGCTCAACACTTTGTACCCAGTCAAAATTTTCAGCAACAGGACGTGTTTTATTTGATTGTAACGGGCCAATAAAATACCAATAAATAGGCTCATCAAAATCATCATCGCCTTTAATTTGTTGAATTTTTTCGATGCTCTCTTGCACGTAATTTTCACCAAAATGGCGTAAACCAGATTGATAAGCTTGCTTGATTGAAGAAACAGGCTTGGTTTTACTCACTGCGAGTAACTGAATTTGATCAGTATTACGTTGTACTTGCTGAGCTGCATGAGCTATTTTTTGTTTAACGCTTGTTATTTGTTTAAAAATATTAGTCATCATAAATAAGGTTTTAAATTATGGATATCACAGAATTATTGGCTTTTAGTGTAAAGCATAATGCATCAGATCTACACCTTTCTGCAGGAGTTCCGCCAATGATTAGGGTAGATGGTGAAGTTCGCAAGATAAATGTGCCTGCATTAGAGCATAAAGAGGTGCATAGTTTAATTTATGACATCATGAATGATAAGCAGCGTAAAGATTTTGAAGAGCAGTTGGAAACCGATTTTTCATTTGAAATTCCTGAGTTGGCTCGTTTTCGTGTAAATGCATTTAATCAACAACGCGGTGCGGGTGCGGTATTTCGTACAATCCCAAGTAAGGTTTTAACACTGGATGATTTAGGTGCGCCTGATATTTTCAAAAAGATCTCTGATTTTCCGCGTGGTTTAGTTTTGGTAACCGGGCCAACAGGCTCCGGTAAATCAACGACCTTAGCTGCTATGATCGATTATATTAATGACAGTCGCCATGAACATATTTTGACGATTGAAGATCCGATTGAATTTGTACATGAAACGAAAAAATCACTGATAAATCAGCGTGAAGTTTTTAAAGATACGCTAAGCTTTGATAATGCATTAAGAAGTGCATTGCGTGAAGATCCAGATGTTATTCTGGTCGGTGAGATGCGTGATTTAGAAACAATTCGTTTAGCATTAACAGCGGCAGAAACGGGGCACTTAGTTTTTGGTACCTTGCATACCACCTCTGCTGCAAAAACAATTGACCGTGTTATTGATGTATTTCCTGCAGCTGAAAAAGGGATGGTGCGCTCGATGTTATCTGAGTCATTACGAGCGGTTATCTCACAAACACTGCTTAAGAGGACTGGTGGTGGGCGTGTTGCTGCTCATGAAATTATGATGGGTATTCCTGCAATTCGAAATCTGATTCGTGAAGATAAAGTTGCACAAATGTACTCCGTTATTCAAACAGGGATGGTGCATGGTATGCAAACCCTGGATCAAGATTTACGCAAGCTGGTAGCCACAGGTACAGTCTCTCATGCAGACGCGGCGCAAAAAGCGGCAGATCCAAAAACCTTCTAAGGTGGATTAACTTATGTTAGATAAATTATTAAATAGAACTGATCAATTAAAAGCTTCCGATCTTTTTCTTTCTGTTGGTTTACCCCCCACCATTAAGCTTAATGGACGTTTGGAGTCATTAACGAAAACAAATCTAAGCACAGAGGATGTTTATAGCTTACTTAAAGAGGCAATGGGGAGCGAGCGTTTTGCTCAATTTCAGCTTGTTAAGGAAGCTAATTATGCGCTTAACTCTAAAGACTCGGGGCGTTTTCGTGTCAGTGCGTTTATGCAGAAAGAAGAACCTGGTATGGTTATTCGGCGCATTGAAAGTAAAATTCCAAGCTTTGAGGAGTTATACCTACCAGAGCAGTTAAAAGAAACCTGTATGGCACAACGAGGTTTGATTTTATTTGTAGGGGCAACGGGCTCGGGTAAATCGACAACGCAAGCTGCGATGGTCGGTTACCGTAATCAGAACTCATCTGGGCACATTTTAACGATTGAAGATCCGATTGAGTTTATCCATCAGCATGGACGTTCGGTAGTTACACAACGAGAAGTTGGTATTGATACTGAGTCATTTGATAAAGCGCTGAAAAATTCATTGCGCCAAGCGCCAGATGTTATTTTAATCGGTGAAATAAGAACTCAAGAAACGATGGAGTTTACTTTAACTTTTGCAGAAACGGGGCATCTATGTATGGCAACATTGCATGCCAATAATGCCAATCAAGCATTAGATCGTATTCTGCATTTAGTACCGAAAGAACGTAACCGTCAGTTTTTATTTGATTTATCTGTCAATTTACGTGCGATTGTTGCTCAGCAGTTAGTTCCAACCGTTGATGGAAAAAACCGTCGTGTGGCTTTTGAAATCTTATATAACACGCCGACCATGGCTGAAGCGATTCGCAAAGGTGAGCTTCACCTTATTAAAGATATTATTAAAAGCTCGGCAGAGCATGGTATGCAGACCTTTGATCAGGCGCTATTTGATTTATATGAGAAAGGCGTTATTGGTTATACAGAAACCTTGGCGCATGCCGACTCGTCAAATGATGTGCGCTTGATGATTAAATTAAATTCAAAGGAAGGTAAAGAAAAAACAAGGCCAGGAACATTAGATGATGTTACGTTAGACTTCTAATTTTCGTGTAAATCGTATTAAATAAAAAAGCGGCAACAGTCGCTTTTATTTATACCCAAACTACTTGAATATGCTGATTCCTGCATCTTCAAGTAATTTGGGTATACAGGAAAAATTTTCTAGGAGCAACCATGTTAGTTGTACTTTCCCCTGCCAAAACGCTCGACTATGAAACCCCCTCGCCTATTTCTACATTTTCACAACCCGAGTTATTGTCACATAGTCAATTGCTGATAAACCGTTGTCACAGATTATCTATGCAAGATATCGCTTCATTAATGAAAGTGAGCGATAAAATTGCAGGTTTAAATGTCGCACGCTTTGCTGCTTGGCATATTCCCTTTTCTCTGGATAATGCTAAACAAGCACTGTTTGCCTTCCAAGGTGATGTTTATACAGGTTTACAAGCAGAGAGATTAACGCGTGACACATTAAATTACGCACAAGACCATTTACGCATTCTCTCCGGTCTGTATGGATTATTAAGACCACTTGATTTGATGCAAGCCTACCGGCTGGAAATGGGGACGCGATTAGATAATGAGCGTGGCACTAATTTATACCAGTTTTGGGGTAGTTTAATCACGCAGGCACTAAGTCAGGTTCTACAAGCACAAGGTGATAACCTACTTATTAATTTAGCGTCAAATGAATATTTTAAATCAGTAAAGAAAAAAGAGTTTAGCGGAGTAATTATCACGCCCGTTTTTAAAGACCAAAAAAAGGGGCAATACAAGGTAATTAGCTTCTACGCTAAAAAAGCACGCGGATTAATGGCGCGTTATATTCTTGAGCAACAGCTGACAGAAGTTGAGCAGTTAAAAGCATTTGCCGCAGATGGTTATTATTTTATAGAAAGTGAATCGACAGAGACGGAACTGGTGTTTTACCGAGATGAAGCTTAAAAGCCTACTTTTGGGGCTAGT
The DNA here is from genome assembly GCF_983033635.1 of Psychromonas sp. NCBI lineage: Bacteria > Pseudomonadati > Pseudomonadota > Gammaproteobacteria > Alteromonadales > Psychromonadaceae > Psychromonas > Psychromonas sp. Next base: position 10,489 of record NZ_CEZLMY010000090.1, read on the forward strand.
TATTATGTTTCTAGTACCCCACGCAAAGCGCGGGGCACTAGAAGAAGTTAGATCCTAATCTTCCGATTTATCTTCTTTTTTAGCTTGGCCTGCCCAGTTTGGTTTACCTTTTGCCTTTTTGTTTCGATGGCGTTGTTTGCCCATATCTTCTTTTTTCTTCAGACGTTTTGCTTTTTGCTGCTTCTTCAATTCGTCAGCGCGTTCTTTACCTTTTTTATTTACCGGCTTTTTCAGTTTACGCTGGCTAACTTGTGCTTCTTTATGTGTTGGGCGTAATGTTTTGATCACACGACGTTTTAATTTTTGGTCTGTATAGCGCTCAATTTTTGCAAGAATGTCGATATCATGTGCTTCTACCAGTGAAATCGCAGTACCTTTTTTACCGCCACGAGCTGTACGACCAATACGGTGTACGTAAATATCCGCACTACGCGGCATATCGTAGTTAATGACATGAGTAATATCAGGAACATCAATACCACGGGCGGCCACATCAGTAGCGATTAAAATATTGATTTCCCCCCGTCTGAACTGGGTTAATGCTTGATTACGTTTTTCCTGATCCATCTCACCACGCAAATAGTTACAACTGATTTGCAGCTCAGCAAGTTGTGCAACTAATTCTGCTAAACGCTCTCGTGTTTTTACAAATACGATCGTTTTCTGTTGTTGTTCGTCTTCTTTTACTTCTGGTTGTAAAATCGCAGCTAGCAAATTTAATTTATGCTCAGGGTTATCTGCAATATGAACCCACTGTAAAATCTTGCCACTTTCACGACGTGAAACTTCTGCTTTAAGCTGCACTGGATTTTTCAATACATCACGAGCGAAATCACGTAAACCCTTACCCTCTAATGTTGCTGAAAATAGGGCTGTTTGCTTACGCCAGCGTGTTTCACCAGCGATACGATCCATTTCGCGAATGAATCCCATATCAAGCATTCGGTCAGCTTCATCAAGAATAAGAGTTTCAACTTCACGACAGTCAAACGCTTCCGAGTCGATGTATTCCATTAAACGACCAGGCGTTGCAATAACGATATCAACGGTATCCATTATCACTTCTTCCTGCTCTTGGTATGAAACGCCACCTATGATATTGCCGACAACAAGATCCGTTCCTGCAACTAATTGCTGCGCAACTTCACTTACCTGTACGGCGAGTTCTCGTGTGGGGGTTAATACTAAAATACGAGCTGAACCACCTTTACGACGCGGGAAGTCGATTAAACGTTGTACTGAAGGTAATAAGAATGCCAGTGTTTTACCTGTGCCCGTTGGCGCGCTTGCCATAATATCTTGCTCATCCATTGCTGGAGGAATAGCCAAAGTCTGAATGCTTGTCGGGCGTTTGTGGCCCATTTTAGCAATGGCGTTTAATAAATGTTGGTCGAGCTCAAGCGCTTCAAAAGACATGCGTGTTTCCAAATTACAATAGATAAAAAGTGACATTATAAAGCAAAGATTGCAATTGTGATAAGAATTGTTCAGATAGAGAAAATAATAGTGGTTTTTTAGGTGAGATAAACAGAAAACAGGTAAAATTAGTCATTATCCAAACCGATATCCGATAATAATAATTCGAGGAGGATAATGGAAAGCCTGTTATGTTTTTCTTATGCCCTTGGCATAATTACGCTAAGCAAACGCTGGCTTTAATAAATATCTTTATAGCGTTCATTGACAGCAATAATTTGCCCTTTGTGTTTACGAAATGCAGCCACAACCTGCGGATCAAAATGCAACCCCTCTTGATCATCAATAAACTGTAGCACCTCTTCAATTGGCCATGCTTTTTTATAACAACGATCATGTGCGAGTGCATCAAATACATCTGCAAGTGAAGCAATACGGCCGACTAAGTCAATCTCTTCACCTTTTAAACCATTTGGATAACCAGTACCATCCCATTTTTCATGATGCTGATAACTAATTAAAGCTGCATATTTTAAAATATCCTGGCTTGAATAGCGTACCAGTTCATAACCAATTTCGACATGAGACTGCATGATTTTCCACTCTTGCGCATCAAGTGCACCTGGTTTATGGAGAATATTGTCGGGTATGCCGATTTTACCAAGATCATGCAGTGGTGAAGCTGATTTTATTTTTTCTGACTCGGCAATGGTATAACCTAACTCAAGCGCTAGAATTCTGGATATTTCGGCAACACGGCGAATATGGTTGCCAGTTTCTTTTGATTTACGCTCGATCGCTTCACCTAATAGATAAACAATTTCACGTTGTCCCTCTTCAAGTTCATGACGAAGCTCTTCATTATCGAAGGATGTTTTGGTATTGGTAGCAAATAGTTCGAGTAACGCGATATCTTGACTTGAAAGTGGTAAAAAACCTTCAAAATAAAAAATAATACAACTGTTTGAACTGCTTTGCATATTCATAACAAATGCATTTGAGGTGTAAATATGGCGTTGTTCGGTAATACTTTGAGTTATTAATAATGATGCACTATCGGATAATTTATCAAAATCATTTAGCTCGGTTAGATGTGCAAAATCACCACGAGATTCGATCAGGTGGAAAACAGTTGGATTACAATAAATCCCGAGAGAAGAAAGTGCATATGACGGGGTGTGAGAACACTGTTCAACCAGTTTTGACAGATAGTTTATTGTTTCATCAATAAGAGTTTCATAAGTGATAGCATCAAAAAGTGCAGATGATGATTCAATAACTAATTCAAGGCCTTTTGTATTTTTATTTAGACTAATGATATTCTGGTATGAGCGGAGTGCGCTACACATCAGTGTATCGAGTTTTATGCCGCTTAGTTCCGTTTTGTTCTTGTAATCAGAAATATCATATTCGCGAATTATTTTTCTTTCAGGTGCCTGTCCTGGTTGACCTGTTCGCAACACGATACGGGTTGCTTTGTTGTTCAGCTCATCACGAATGGTTCTAATCAGTCGTAAACCCGCGTCATCGGTTTCCATTACGACATCGATTAATGCAACCGCAATATCGTCATGCTCTAAAAAAAGTTGCTCTGCTTCATATGCAGAATACGCACTTAAAAAGAGTAAAGGGGTATCGTCCCATTCGAAGTTTGAAAGAACTAATTTAGTGACGGCATGCACTTCTTTATCATCATCAACAATCAACACCTTCCATGGAGAAAGGTGTAAAGAAAGTGCTTCTTCAACATTCGTAATATCATCTTCTATAAAAAGAAGATCATCATCATTCATAAAAAGGTCTCGAGAAAGTTATATAAAAATAGGCATGAAATTTAAAATGCTGCATCATCTAGAAAATATCGCCTTCTGTAAGGACTGACGGATCATTATGGTCTTATTTTTAACATGTTATAGTGATATTTCACCTATTTTCTTGTAGTTTGTGATTAATTTCACGTATCAGATCCGTAGATTCGGAACTCTGTTTGAATTTTAGCCTGTTTATTTTGTACTGCCAGATTATTTTATGGCTTTATTGTCAAAGCGGATGACGGTATTTAAAATTAATTCCTTAGTTAATCTATTCTGGTCAAGTCCAACCGGACACCTGACTTTGTAAATTTTATAGTTAATCGGCGTTAAATCACCGAGTGTTGTATGAAGTCGTTCATAGTTGTAATAACGGATATATTCTTCAATATCCATCTTCATCGTTTCACGTGTTAAATGAACAATATTTAATAACCATTCATTCTTTAAACTGCCAAAAAATCGTTCTACAACAGCGTTATCTAAACAAGCGCCTACAC
>NZ_CEZLMY010000091.1:0-3643 GCF_983033635.1 Psychromonas sp.
GCGTAAATCCCGCTTATACTTTGTTCTTTTTATCAGCTTGATTGCAACATTTCTTTTTGTGCTAATTCAACTCAATTTTATTAAACGGATCTTATTAATCCGCAATATTATTGATTCTGGGCATAATGAAAAAACAACGGCGAATTTTCCAATCAAAGGGCGCGATGAACTAAGCCATATGGCTAAAGCTATTAAAAATTATATCGAGCGCTTGTTGAAAAAAGAGCAGGAGATAATTACAGTAAATAAACAACTGACTTACCTTGCATCACATGACGTTTTAACAGGAATTTTTAATCGCCATTATTTCGATCAATTTTTAAAGCAGGAAAATGAACGTTACTTAAGATATAAAGAAAAATACTGTGTCGCAATGATCGACCTGGATCATTTTAAAAAAGTGAATGATAACTACGGTCATGATGCTGGTGATGCGGTTTTAATTGATTTTTCGCAGCGGGTTCTAGCGCATATTCGTAAAACAGATGTTTTTGCCCGCTATGGCGGAGAAGAGTTTGTTCTGCTAATGCCGAATACGGTTGAAAAGCATGCCTTGATGTTACTTGAAAGGATACGAGAGAAAATTGCCTCAGAAGCTTGTACATTTAATCAACATCAGATTTCATTTTCGATAAGTGTTGGGCTGACAGAGGTTCAGAAAATAGACAGAGCAGAGGAACAAGACAAGCAACTGACTTTTGCCGATCTTGCGCTATACGATGCCAAAAATTCTGGGCGAAATAAGGTTTGTGTATTCAACGCTAAGAAATGATTGTAAAAGGAAGGGCTTAGAAAAAGCCCTTAAAACTGCAAATACTTAATCTTTTAAATTAATTTTAAAAGAGCTTAGCGTTTTAAAAAGAAGTTCTATCTTGACCACAATTGCGGGTAAAAGTGTTTTGTAATGCTCTTCATTATCGGTTTGAATTTCTTGTAGATCAGCAGCCAGCTCTTCTACATAAGGCAAAAAAGTGCTGGAATGATTTTTAAAGGCGCTATCACCAGTAAATATTTGTACAAAGCCGGCCTTTTCCTGCTGACGTAATAATTCAAGTTGTTTATCCGCATCAACTGCTTTGTGGTAAATGATTTTTAAATTTTCTTGTAACTGCTTAATCACATTTTCTTGGCTCATTGTCTCTTCCTGTTTGATGCTGAATTTATAAGGACTTGATCTGATTATAGCGAACTAATGATAGTTTTACTTTTCTGACCTGCAATTTCTCTGCTCAGTTTGGGCACTAAATACCCAGGTAACGCCAAACTCATCTCTTTAATTAATAGTTGAGCCTTTTTTTCTTCCAAATCAAAATGTTGTGCGCCCTGTACCTTATCTAATAAAAACAGGTAATAAGGTAATATATTGGCACTAAACAGGGCTTCACTAAGTTCAATCAAGGCTTGGCTGCTATCATTCACGCCTTTTAATAATACACTTTGGTTTAACAGTTGAACGCCTGCTTGCTGCAGTTTTGATATCGCCTCTGTAAACGCACTATCAATTTCATTAGCATGATTGATATGTAAAACTAAGACCACTTTTAAGCGGCTCTTCTTAAGCATAGAGCATAATTGCTTTGTTACTCTTGCCGGGATAACAACTGGAAGACGGGAGTGAATACGTAAACGGGTTAACTGCGGCATTGAATCTAACGCGTTAAGTAAATACTGTAAAAAATCATCTTTGCTCATTAGCGGATCACCTCCGCTTAAAATCACTTCATTCACTTCAGGATGAGCTTCGATATAAGTAATAATTTCCTGTAACTGTTTTTTGTTAATATTGTTATCTTGATAAGGAAAGTGACGTCTGAAACAGTAACGGCAATTCACAGCGCAACCCGATTTTAGTATCAGTAATACACGGCTTCGATATTTGTGTAACAGACCCGGCGCGGCACTATTATGTTCCTGTAATGGATCCAGGCTATAACCTTCACTTATTAACTCTTCTTCTGTAACAGGCAGCACTTGTTTTAATAGTGGGTCGTGAATATCTCCCTTTTTCATTTTTGCAATAAAGGGTAGCGGCACTAACATTGGAAAACATTTACGCGCTTTTAAGCTTAATGGCACACTTTCTGGTGATATATCCAATAATTTCAAAAGTTGTAGCGGATTTTTAAGCGCATTTGCTAGTTCCTTTTGCCAAGTTGCTAACTCGGCGGTATCATTCACGGTAATTATTTGTGTCATTTTTTAAAATCAAATTATATAGAGGTTAATATGGGATCATATAGTACCAGCGAATTCAAAGGTGGGCTAAAATTCATGATGGATAAAGAGCCTTGTGCAATTATTGAGAATGAATTTGTTAAGCCTGGTAAGGGGCAGGCATTTAGCCGTGTTAAATTTCGTAAGCTGTTATCTGGTAAGGTAGTTGAGAAAACATTTAAATCGGGCGAGTCCGTTGAGTCTGCAGATGTGATGGAGACTGATCTTGCATACCTTTATAACGATGGTGAGTTTTTTCACTTTATGAATAACGACACATTTGAGCAAATTGCTGCAGATGAAAAAGCTGTCGGTGATATGGCTAAATGGTTAGTTGAACAAGATATGTGTACCATCACAACTTGGAACGATAACCCGATTGTCGTGACACCACCAAACTTTGTAGAAATCGAAGTGACAGAAACCGATCCAGGTCTGAAAGGTGATACAGCAGGAACGGGCGGTAAACCTGCAACACTTGCGACAGGTGCAGTTATCCGTGTTCCACTATTTATTCAAATTGGTGAAGTAGTTAAAGTAGATACACGTAGCGCGGAATATGTTGGGCGTGTGAAAAAATAAGTCTCTGTAATGAGCTGCAAAAAAACCAGCTGCTTAGCTGGTTTTTTTATAGTCGTTTTTTGTTAAAAACCAAATAAGCTTGGCGCGGTTAGCATTTGTAATAAAAGAGTGAAAACAAAAACGCTGACAGCAAAAGCAAAACCATAACAGATCACTTGTTGCCAATCACGTCCACGATTAATGCCGATATCATGTAACGCATGGAAAATTCGGTGCAGGGTATGCCAGAAGGGCAGTGCCACTAAAACTAAAACAATGACGGAACCGTACCATGTTGTGGCAAAACCATGTATTTTTTCATAACTAAAGTAGTGCTGATCTATAATCCCAAGTGGAATTAAGAGCCCTGTAATTAAGATCATAACAGGTGTAAGAAACGCAGTAAGCATACCACCTGCGCCAAATAAGCCCCAAAAAACGGGTTCATGAGAGCGTTTATAGGTTTTCTCTGTGGTCTTTGACATCAAAAGCCTCCTTTTATAGGGTAATAATTAACAAGCAGAAAATAGTCAGCACGGCAAAGGCGCCGTAATGTGCTGCGACAATCACCTTATCATCAAGCTTTTTACCTTTTATCCATAAATCAACCGCTTTAGGTGCGAGAGAGAACCAGGTAATTGTGTGGTATAAGGCTAATATCAGCATAAGAAGATGCAGGATAATTGCAAATGGGTTTTGCAAAGCTTCAAGCCAGCCGTTAAAAGCGGTCTCTCCCTGGCTAAGGCGAAAAACACCCCAAGCTAAAATCAGGCTGTATAAGGTAATTAAAACACTGCTGCCTTCCCTTATCATATATTTTGTATAAAACAGTTGTTTCATCCACCAATCCCTTGGCAGTTCGCGTATA
>NZ_CEZLMY010000091.1:3743-7931 GCF_983033635.1 Psychromonas sp.
TAAGGTTTACGTTTACTCATTGCTTAGTCCTCTTTATCTACTTCACGACAGTGCTTAATCAGAGTCGAGAGCTACGAAAAGTTAACATTTACTAGTATCTAAAATAGTAAAAATGATATTTCAACCAGCCATTGAAACCGTTGGCAGTTCGCGTATATAAGGTTTACGTTTACTCATTGCTTAGTCCTCTTTATCTACTTCACGACAGTGCTCAAACTGTGTTGAGATATACGAAAAGTTAACATTTACTTATCACTTTTTCATTAATCTGGTTTGAACATACCAATCAGGTAATCTTTACTGCTTTCAACTTTAAGCAGTTGAATAGCAGCAGCAGGATCGACATCTTTTGGACAAACAACGGAACAATATCCAACAAACGTACAGCCCCAAACCCCTTCTTCCTGGTTAACGATTTTCATACGCTCGGCTTCGCCATTATCTCGACTATCTCGATTGTAACGAGCAAGTAATGCCAAGGCCGCAGGTCCGGTAAACTTATTGTCTAACGCATATTGCGGGCAGGCTGCATAACAAAGACCGCAGTTAATACACATTGAAAACTGTTTAAATTTAGCCATCTGTTCAGGCGTTTGCTGATATGTGCCTTCAGATAAACATTTCTCTTTTTCCGGGATGATATAGGGTTTGATCTCTTCTAATTTTTTAATGAAATCATCCATTACCACCACAAGATCGCGTTCAATAGGGAAGTTAGCTAAGGGCTCTAAACTTATTTTTTGGGGGTAATAATCACGCAGAAATGCTTTGCAGCCTAATTTAGGAACGCTATTCACCATCAAACCACAGCTACCACAAATCGCCATACGACAAGACCAGCGGAAACTTACCGTGCTATCTAGGTGATCTTTAATATATTGCAGCGCTTCCAAAATGGACATCTCGGCGGTGTAAGGCACTTCAAAGGTTTGCGTGAAAGGTTCGTTATCCATCTCAGGACGGTAACGAAGCACATCAATTTCAATCGTTAATTCACTCATTAAACTTTCTCCTGCGCATGTGCTTTTTCACCTGCCGCACCATATGCCCTTTCTGCGGGTTGGCTTTTGGTAATAGTTACTGATGAATAATCAATTTTTGGTGCTTTATCACCTTGATAAAAGGCCAGTGAATGTTTTAAGAAGTTGTTATCATCACGTTTTTCAAAACCATCAATACGCTGATGAGAGCCGCGAGACTCTTCTCGTAAAATTGCACTGTGTGCCATCGCTTGTGCGGTATCGAGCAGGTATCCAAGTTCAATTGCATATAAAAACTCCGTGTTAAACACACTCGATTTATCGGTGATTTGGATGTTTTTATAGCGCTTCTTAAGTTCGGCTAGTTTATTGATGGTTTGTTGCATCGACTCTTTAGTGCGATAGATACCCACACCTTCTTCCATGCAGTCACCCATCTCTTGGCGAATATCTGCCATTTTTTCCGTGCCTTCACTGTGCAGCAGGGCTTCGGTACGAGCCATAATCGTTTCGGCTTGTTTCCTTAAAGGGGTAATTTTTTCATGTTTGCTATTACGCGCATAATCAGCCGCTTGTTGTCCGGCTAACTGACCAAATACAGCAAGCTCAGTTAATGAGTTTGAGCCTAAACGATTTGCACCGTGTAAACCAACCGAAGCACATTCACCTATTGCATATAAACCCGCAAGTTTAGTCGCTGTTTTTGCATCGGTTTCTATGCCGCCCATTGTGTAATGCACGGTTGGACGAACTGGGATTGGTTCATGAACCGGATCAACACCAACATAAGCTTTAGCAAGTTCGCGGATAAATGGCAGGCGCTCATTAATTTTTTCTTCACCTAAATGGCGAAGATCAAGATGAACAACATCACCACGTGGGCCTTTAATCACATTGCCCTTTTGTTGCTCTTGCCAGAAACATTGGCTGAGTTTGTCGCGTGGGCCAAGTTCCATATATTTATTTTTAGTCTGCCCTACGGGGACTTCAGGCCCTAGACCGTAATCTTGTAAATAACGGTAACCATCTTTATTTAATAAAATACCACCTTCGCCACGGCAGCCTTCGGTCATTAAAATACCACTGCCCGGTAAACCTGTTGGATGGTATTGTATAAACTCCATATCACGTAGCGGAACGCCATGGCGGTAAGCGAGTGACATTCCGTCACCTGTGACAATGCCACCGTTGGTATTGTAACTATAAACACGGCCCGCGCCGCCAGTTGCCATAATCACTGATTTTGCCTGAATTAGTTTTGCCTCACCTTCGGCAATATCAAGAATTAAAATCCCCTGTATTTTGTCATTTTCAACAATCAGATCTAAACAAAAATGTTCATCAAAGCGGGTTATTTTAGGGTGCTGCAGTGAAGTTTGAAAAAGAGTGTGCAGAATATGAAAACCACTTTTATCGGCAGCAAACCAGGTGCGTTCTATTTTCATGCCGCCAAAAGCGCGTACGTTAATAGAGCCATCCTCTTTACGGCTCCATGGGCATCCCCAATGCTCAAGCTGAGTCAGTTGTTTGGCTGCATTTTCAACAAAATATTGCACTACGTCCTGTTCACATAACCAATCTCCACCGGAAACGGTATCGTTAAAGTGGTTATCAAGAGAGTCATGATCTTGAGCAACTCCCGCAGCTCCTCCTTCGGCTGCCACAGTATGGCTGCGCATCGGGTAAACTTTAGAAATTAATGCTATATCGAGATCGGGGTGGTTTTCTGCAATTTCAATAGCGGCTCGTAAACCTGAACCGCCAGCGCCAACAATGGCAACATCTGTTTTAATTATCTGCACACTTTTTCTCCCATAAAAAATTTATGATAATTTAGTGTATCAGCGCTTGTGGAAAATTCCGTGAGAAAAGTAAGGTTTTTCAACATTATATAAATATTGAGAGGTAGCAACAGGATAGTCTTAACTATTCGTTAGCAGTGTTTTTATTTCCGAAAAATCATTTATTGGGTAAACTAGCGCAAAAAAGGAAATAAGATGAATTGGCGACCAAGCGCAAGCTTACAACAACTGCAAAAACGGGCGAAAATAATACAAACTATTCGCCACTTTTTTATCGATCGTGGTCTATTAGAAGTAGAAACGCCAACTTTAAGCCAAGCGGGTGTAACCGATATTCATCTCTTTTGCTTTAAAACTAATTTTATTGGACCTGAAATATCTTCAGCAAAGCAGAACTGTTTAGGTTTACCTTTATACCTGCAAACTTCCCCTGAATTTCATATGAAACGTCTCTTATCTGCTGGTAGCGGCTCGATTTTTCAAATCAGCAAAGCCTATCGTAATGAAGAGTCGGGACGATTTCATAATCCTGAATTTACCCTGCTTGAGTGGTATCAAGTTGGTTTTGATCACTTTTTATTAATGGATGAAATGGATCTGTTATTACAACTTGTTCTTAATAGCGAAACTGCCCGTCGTTGCACATACCAAGATGCTTTTCTAGAAGTCTTAAATGTTGATCCGTTAACTGCTAACTTGAAAGAGTTAAAAGAGGCGGGCAGTGAGTTGAATTTAGGCGATGTTATTGATAATGAGACAGATAAAGATACCATCTTGCAGCTGCTATTTTGTGTCGCAATCGAGCCGGTTATCGCTTTGTATAAACCGTGTTTTATTTATAATTTTCCCGCTTCACAAGCTGCACTTGCAAGAATATCACCGGATGATCCTCGTGTTGCCGAACGTTTTGAGGTTTATTATAAAGGGATTGAACTTGCGAATGGCTTTCATGAATTGAGCGATGCGACGGAACAGTTAACTCGTTTTCAAGAAGACAATCGCCTGCGCAGACTTAAAGGCCTTGAGGAGATGCCGATTGATCAGCATTTTATAAGCTCTCTTAAAAGCCTGCCTGATTGTGCAGGTGTTGCGCTAGGCATTGATCGTCTGGTGATGCTGGCAACAGAGCAGACACATATTGATGACGTGCTGAGCTTTACAATAAAGGGGGCCTAATAGTGGCTAAATTATGGTTAACCGATAAAGTCTACTCTATTTGGGCATCGCTGTTTCGGATCTGCTATTGGTTAGCGGCGATATATCTTTCTTCTTTATACCTGCAAAATTATCAACAGCAAAGTTTCTTTAAGATTGGTTTGATGGTGATGGGTGTGGTTTTTGTAGCTGGATTTATTTTCTTGGGGCGCTTGTTAGATCACTTTTTTAAAGTACCAAAATCCTAACTC
>NZ_CEZLMY010000091.1:7941-14165 GCF_983033635.1 Psychromonas sp.
CTTTATTTTAATACTACACTTTTATTAGAATTCAAATGATTAGTAGAGGTGCGTATGCCAATAACAAAAGTAAAGTCTGAGTTTGATAAGTTATCAGAGATTCTAAATAATGATCTGATTGCTGATGAATGTACTGCTGGTGAGCTGCAGCAAGTGCATGATCAACTTCAGGAAGCGATAAGATCCCGCGATCCCGCACAACTTATTCGTGATAAAAAGCTTGCACAGCAGTTGTTAGTCTTTGAAGAGAGTAATCCGATTATTGGTAAAGCGATTAAAGATTTTATGAATGCATTATCAGGAATGGGGATCTGATTTTAAATCTTATTTTCGCTATAAAAAAACCAAAAAAGAGAGCCGAAGCTCTCTTTTTAATTAATTGTTTAATAAACCTTGTTTATTTCACTTCTACTGCGCGGCCAGCTCGACCCGTTGTTGCAACGGTACGAACTTGTACACCAGCTTCGACTTTAGGCTGATATGATGCATCGTAATCTAGCCAATTTACCCCATCATTTGAGTATTGAATGGTTAAACCCGGGAAGGTTGAATTAGCAATTAACAGGCCATTTTCATCGATTATTGCTCCTGGAACGGGTAGGCGATATGCAACGCCTGCCGCATCTAGTTTAGCAAGCTCTTTGTAACCGATACCATTTGCGAATTTCTCCCACTCAGCGTCACGTTCAGCAATACGTTTGCCCATGTGATTAGTACCCTCAAATCCAGCCAGGTTAGATTTGTAAGATTTCTTTGCATCGTATGCCAGTTCCCAATCTGCTTTCGCCCATGCGCGTTCGGCCAATGCAATTGCACGTGGGAATGCCATAAAGTCTTGCTGCTGATCGGTGCGGATAGCCTCAGACCATAGGTGACCTTGTATCCCTTTGAAAGATTTACCTTTTTCAAGAGCAACAGTGGTTGCATTATATTCGTAAGGAGCGTTATCACGGCTTAACATTGTTTCAGCATTTGCTGGCATGTTTTCAGGCATAAAGTTAAATACCTGGCGTGAGTTAGTGTCGCGACTACCCCAGTAATAACCTGGCTCTTGTGGATCTGCTTCATATGGGAAATCGAAGTAGGTTACATCTGGAGTCGAGATAACTACGTCGTAACCAGTGTTCGCTAGCGTGTGCACGTCATTTACGCCCCCCCAGAATAATGTTCCCCAAGCGTAAGCAGAGGTGCTGCCTGCTAGTTTCGTTGGATCCATGTATTCACCGTGTTTCAGACCATCGTTCCATGCGGCAAGGCTAAGATCTTTCGCATCGAGGATATGGCTGATACGCTCGATAAAGTAACCTCCTAAGTCAGCAGCAGAGTCAACTCCGTTAGTGGTATCAACAAACATTGCGCGACATGTTGGAGAATCTACCCAGGCACCAGCAGTTTCATCAGCTCCGATATGGTAATCGGTTAATGCTTGACCCGCTGCTTTATGCTGATTCGCGATTTCAGAAATCACTTTATCCATAAAGACAAAGCTTGATTCCATACATGGATTGATGGTGTTATCCGTATAGTTTTGGATGGAGAAGTATTTCGATTCGTCATATTGGTCAGTTAGTAAGTACATTTCAGCGGCTTTCATATCGCCTTGTACTGCAAACTTTTTGTAACGAGCTTGCATAGAGATTACCGCAGCACGCGAATGACCCGGCATATCCATTGATGGGATAACTTGGATATTACGTGCTTGAGCGTAGGCTAAAATTTCAGCGTAATCAGCAACCGTGTAGTAACCAGAGCCAGTAGTTGTTGCATCAGGACCTGAACCTAACTGAGGAAGCAGACAAGTTGTTTGTTCTAAATCGTGACAACGTTTTGCACCGATCTCGGTTAGCTCAGGAAGTCCAGGGATCTCTAAACGCCAGCCTTCATCATCAGCTAGATGGAAGTGAAATTTATTCATTTTATAAGCAGCCATCTGATCTAAGAACTCTTTTACTTGTTCTTTAGAGCGGAAGTTACGAGCAACATCCATATGCATACCACGGTATTCAAAACGTGGCGCATCATATTTGACTGTCACTTTAGGCAGTTTGCCGCTACCAATTGTGACTAGAGCGGTAACAGATTGAACACCGTAGAAAGCCCCCTCCGCGTCAGCACCAACAACAGTGATACTTTTATCAGTTACTTGAAGAGTGTAAGCGCCTTTAGTTTCTTTACCATTAAAAGCTTTGTTTTCTGAATTAACAGAAACGTTAACAGCAACACCAGCGCCGGTAGTAACACCTAGTTGTTCAAAACGAGCATTCAAGGCGGCAACTTGATTAGCCGGAAGGCTTTTCTCAGCTGCAATAATGTTCAGACCTGTAGCGATATCTACAGAGCCAGATTGAATTGTCATATCAGCTGGTGTCGGGATGATTTTAGCCGATGCAACATCAGCGCCTAAATCAGCAACATCGATGTTACTGTCAAAACGAGTTTTTGCCGATGCAACAACTGTTTTATCGCCTGGATGACGTTGCCACTGGTTTGGGTTTGCTGGATCATTGCTAATGGGTTTTGCATAAGTTGTTAAGTCTTCACGACCATCAACCATTGCAGGAATAGTATTTTTAATTATACGCGCTTCGGCACCTGGAGCTGTTATGTAGTAGCTAGGCATGAAGTCTGTGTCTACGATTTGCCAGTACTCCGCATCATATTGCAGGGTGATTGATGCACCTGCTTCTAAGCCAGTAAACTTATCGGTAGCTGTTATTTTATGTAAATCACCATCAATGTGCGTAATTTCAAATTCTTCGCTGCGTGTATCTAACACGCGATGAATACTTGAGAAGTACATTTCCCAACCTGCATCGACTGCACTGTCACTATTATTTGTGATAGTAATTTCTGCTCGATAGCAAAACCCCCAAGGGCAAGCAGCTTTACTGTCGGCAACTTTATTTGCGACTAAAGATGTTGTTACATAAAGAGCTGATGCGGTTGTATCAAGTGTTTTTTGTGCGTTTGAATCATCTGTTGCGTTTATTGTTGCTGTACAACCTGTTAGTGCAGCTGTGAGCGCCGCTACTAGTGTGCTTATTTTAAAATTCAAAATTTCTCTCCTTGATGGGACTTTCAATTAGTGATTAATGTGGAACTTTGGGGAATCCACAGAAAATTAGCGATAATTCGCTATTAACGCGAAAGTACTTTAACTTAATTTGCTGAGAGAATTAAGCGTTGAGGATCTCATTATTTGCTTAAAGTTGAGTTCTTCTCACTGAAATCAGGAATAAAAGGCACAAAAAAACCGACATAAAGTCGGTTTTTATTCAGGCTTGAAAATTAAAGGCTAGATTATAGCGCTTTTATTTTTGCCTAATATCACAGTGGCTTAAAAAGCCAATTGTAATTAAAGAGCTTTAATTTTAACAAGAAGACGGCTTTTCTTACGAGCAGCTGTATTTTTGTTAATTAAGCCTTTTGTTGCGTAGCTATCTAAAACTGATTGCAGTTTTAAGAACTCAGCTGTAGCAACTTCTTTATTTGCAGCTTCGATTGCAACAACAACTTTCTTGATGAAAGTACGCATCATTGTACGACGGCTTGCATTGTGTTTACGGCGTTTTTCAGATTGAATCGCACGTTTTTTAGCAGACTTGATATTAGCCAAGACCTTAACTCCTAAATTCTGTATAACAAGGGATAATCAAAGATCGAGGAATATGCCTTGTAACACGTATATTGTCAAATGGTTTCTTTTTAACCGCTGAAAAAACTGGTAAGAAACCTATCAGATGGTTAAACTGCGCGCATTTTATACCAAAACTGCATATAGATGCAAATTGATAGTGAAGTTAACCTGCCTATTTATGCCCATAAATAGAGGGTTTCTTGTTCTTTTTTTATTTGCTTTATTAAACCTGGATCTTCGGAGCAAATGGCTTTTAACGTTAAATTTTATTTGGAAATTGAATTGTGAGTAAAAAATTATTGAAATCTGGTTTAATTGTTAGTTCTATGACCTTGATTTCACGTGTCTTAGGTTTGGTTAGAGATGTCGTTATAGCCCATTTAATGGGGGCAGGGGCTGCGGCCGATCTGTTTTTCTTTGCTAATAAAATCCCTAACTTTTTACGCCGTTTATTTGCTGAAGGCGCTTTTGCACAAGCCTTTGTTCCGGTATTAACCGAGTATGAAAAAACAAAATCAGCCGATCAAGTGAAAGATCTGATTGCTGCAGTGTCAGGAACATTAGGTACGATTGTTACTGTTATCACTATTTTGGGGGTTTTAGGATCATCTGTTATCACCGCGCTATTTGGTTTTGGCTGGTTTTTGCAGTGGTGGAATGGCGGTGCGGATGCTTATAAGTTTGAGCTTGCTTCTTATATGCTCAAAATAACTTTTCCTTATCTATGGTTTATTACTTTTACCGCACTCTCTGGAGCCATTTTAAATACCTTGGGTAAATTTGCCGTGGCCGCATTTACCCCGGTATTTTTGAATATTGCCATTATCAGTTGTGCGCTTTTTGTTTCTCCGCATTTAGCACAACCTGAAATTGGTCTGGCAATTGGTGTGTTTATCGGTGGTGCGATTCAATTCTTTTTTCAAATTCCGTTTCTGCGTAAAGAAAATCTTTTAGTGAAACCAGTCTGGAACTGGTCGCACCCTGGTGTGGTTAAAATCAGAACCTTGATGATCCCCGCTATATTCGGTGTTTCTGTCAGTCAAATTAATCTGTTGCTTGATACCTTGATCGCGAGTTTTTTACAAACAGGTTCAATCAGCTGGTTATATTATTCGGATCGCCTGCTTGAGTTTCCATTGGGTCTGTTCGGTATTGCTATCGCCACGGTGATTTTACCCAGCTTGTCTTCATCACATGTCTCTCAATCAAATCATCACTTTGCTAAAACCTTGGACTGGGGCATTCGTATGGTCTGTTTTTTAGGTTTCCCTGCGATGTTAGGCTTGATTGTGTTGGCTGAGCCTATGTTGCGGGTTTTATTTATGCGTGGTGAATTTGATATGCAGGATGTGTCTATGGCATCAATGAGTTTGTGGGCGTATGCCAGTGGCTTGCTGAGTTTTATGATGGTTAAAGTCTTAGCGCCAGGTTATTACTCTCGCCAGGATACGAAAACGCCAGTTAAATATGGCATTATTGCGATGCTCAGTAATATGGTTTTAAATATTATTTTTGCGATTCCCTATGGTTATGTCGGCTTGGCTATTGCGACGGCTCTTTCCGCAACGTTAAACGCCAGCTTATTATGGTTTGGTTTATATCGTAGTGGTGTTTATCAGGTGCAGAAAAACAGTGTTTCAGTATTGCTGCGTATTGTTATTTCAGGTGTGGTGATGGCTGCTTTCTTAGCCATTTTCAATCCTTCTTTGTCACAATGGGGACAATTTTCACTGTTTGCAGCCGCTTTAAAACTGTTTATGTTAATCGCTGCGGCCGTGCTAGTTTACTTTACTGTTTTGCTTGCGAGCGGACTACGTTTCCATCATTTTAAAGTTTCAGTTGAGAATGATTAAAATGAGAGCTGATTAGTTGCGCACTCTGTTATATAATCGCCTCTTTTATATTTTCGAAGCTCTTATTAAGTAGAACAATGGAGTTCATTTAGGTTGCTTCGTCGTTTTTATCGTTGGAAATAATAAATAAATAAAATGGAATTATTACGCGGAATTCACAATCTCAATACAGAACACAGAGGCTGTGTATTAAGCATTGGTAATTTCGATGGCATTCATTTAGGTCATAAAGCGGTGTTATCTCGATTATTACTTGAAGCAAAACGCTTACAAGTTCCCGCGACAGTGATGACCTTTGAGCCTCAACCTGCTGAATTATTTGCCGGAGATAACGCACCGGCTCGATTGAGTAGGTTGCGTGACAAATTTATGCAGTTAGAGAAACAGGGCTTAGATCGTCTACTGTGTGTTTCATTTACGCACCAGTTTGCAAATTTAAGTGCTGAAGATTTTATTGAAGAGTTATTAATTAAAAAACTTGATGTGAAGTTCTTGGTGATCGGTGATGATTTTCATTTTGGTTATCAACGTAAAGGTGACTTCAAACTGCTTAAAGCTGCAGGTCAAAAGTACGGCTTTGAGGTTGTTGATACGCAAAGTTTAATGCAGCAGCAACAACGTATCAGCAGTAGCCGTATTCGGGGTTTTTTAGCTGATGGTGAGTTGGAACAAGCCGCGTTAATGCTGGGGCGTAAATACAGCATAACAGGACGTGTCGGACACGGGCAAAAATT
>NZ_CEZLMY010000092.1:0-14156 GCF_983033635.1 Psychromonas sp.
ATTTTTTTAATGTTTCATGTGAAACACTTTTTTAAAGAATAATAATATAGGAAATAAAATGCCTTACTCGATATTCGGAAATAAATTTACCCAACATTCAGGAATTACTGAATTAATGGATGACCTTAATGAAGGGGTTCAAGGTGGGGATGATATTTTAATGTTGGGTGGTGGTAATCCAGCATCAATCCCTGAGATTCAAACCCGCATAACTGAGTTAATGCAGGAGTTATTAAGCGAAGGTAAGTTGGTCAATACACTGGCAAATTATGATGGTCCACAGGGTAAGAGTAGTTTTATCGATGCGTTAGCTGATCTGTTTAATGATCTCTATGGGTGGAATTTAAGTTCTGAAAATATCATGTTAACTAATGGAAGCCAGAATGCATTCTTCTATCTGTTTAATCTGTTAGCCGGAAATTTTAGTAATAATAAAAAGAAAAAAATTCTTTTTCCATTAGCGCCAGAGTATATCGGTTATGCCGATGCGAGTGTTTCTGAAGATGCTTTTGTCGCAGTTCGCCCGAAAATAACAGAATTAGAAAATGGTCTGTTTAAATATAACGTTGATTTTGATGCCTTGAAAATTGATAAAAATATCGGTGCTATTTGCGTATCTCGACCAACCAATCCAACTGGTAACGTTTTAACAGATCAAGAGATCGCTGAACTTGATCAATTGGCGAGAAAAAATAATATCCCTTTGATTATTGATAATGCTTATGGAACTCCTTTTCCAAATATTATCTTTGCAGAAGCAACGCCATTTTGGAACGACAATACCATCTTATGTTTAAGCTTATCTAAGTTCGGATTGCCTGGAGCACGTTGCGGTATTGTTATTGCTAATACTGATATTATTAAAGCGATGTCTAACCTGTCCGGTATTATGGCGTTATCTCCAGGTGGGATTGGTCCGGAAATTGCGTTACCTTTAGTGAAAACAAAAGAGATAATTAAGCTAAGTGATGAAATCATTAAACCTTTTTATCAAAAGAAAGCAGAAAAAGCAGTTGCCCTACTGCAGTCAAAAATAACAAATCCAAACTTTAAAATACATAAAGCAGAAGGCGCCCTGTTTCTTTGGTTATGGTTTAAAGAGTTACCAATCAGTTCGAATGATCTATATAAAAAACTGAAAGAAAAAGGTCTGTTAATCGTATCTGGTCATTACTTTTTCCCTGGTTTAGATCAGGATTGGCAACATACTCAGGAATGTATCCGTCTTAATTATGCACAAGAAGATAGTGTTGTTGAACGAGGAATTACTATTCTGGCTGATACAATAAATGAGTTATATGCTGATTTTGACGTTGCATAAATACGCTTTGCTTCGGGAGTTAAGTTAGGATGCTAGCTTAGCTCTAAATATTTTCTGTTTTGCATATCTCTTTTGTTTCACGTGGAACAAGCAATAAAATATTATTAGTATTTATTTGTGAGTGCAGTTTTTTTCGTCTAATAAAATAGTCGGATTACAGAGGTCTAAATGATTGAAAGCTGCACAGCTTAGGTTTGAAAATCCACATTTCTAATGTATAGACTTATACTTCAGCTGTCAGTTCAGTTTGCCTAGGCCCAACTTAATCTGACAAAACTAAGCTCGATAACCCCCAATCCTAGCGAACTTGGTCAAGGCACAGATCTCAGCTTTAAGTTTTTAACTGTATCGTTCTTCTATAAATAACTAGGTTCTAAGTTGCCAATGGCGCTGGGACGTAGCTCCACAACAATAAAAGACTTAAGCGACAATAATCATACCAAATCCGATAATTTTATATTCATTTATGCTTGTCAAAATGAATGCTAGCTAGACATAAAACGATGTTTTAGTCTTTGTTATTGATTTTGCACTTAGAACAAGTAGTTACTGTAATCAACGCTCTGCCTTCGTCCTTTTCACTGCGCCTAAATAGATCACTTAATTAACGTAATTAGTATTAGAACCACCAAAAATGGATATCTGAATTTCATATGAACAGCCTCATTTTTAGGCAATAATTTGCTTCAAGTTACTCACGGCGGAGTAAATGATTAATCCAGGATGGTTCGATTATTAAATATTTGGAGCTACCCATGAAAAACATGCCTAAACTTCTTTCACTATTTTTAGCCTCAACACTATGTGTTCCTGTGTTGGCAGAATCACCTCTTGATTTTCGATTTCCAATAGATTGTAGTTATACCGAAGCTGGCTACCCAGTTCCACTTTGTGGAAAACCCCTAACCAAATATGCGGTTGTTCAAAAACAAGCTGGAAATCATAAAACATATCCTGAACATTTTATTGCGGGAAGTGAAGCGATAGAAGCTGATGAGATGAGAATCACAACTATCGGATCGGGTAATCCCCCGGTTCGCCTTGGTCAAGCATCGACTAGCTGGTTAGTTGAGTTAGGCAATGGGGATAACTTTATATTCGATATTGGTGGCGGAACAGTACCTGCTCTCTGGAGTTTAGGCGTTCCATTATCGACACTTGATAAGGTATTTGTTACCCATCTTCACTTAGATCATTTCGGTGGAATATTTAATCTATGGGATTCTATGGGATGGGGAAGAAACACGCCATTACATGTCTGGGGCTCATCAGGCCACACTCCAGAACTTGGTGTGGCGGCTTTCGTAGAAAATATCGAAAAATCAGCCGCATGGCACATTTTAAGTAAAACAGGGATAGCAGCTAGAGAAGGGATGCAAATTAAAGCGCATGAATTTGACTACGCAAAATTTACCCCTGAGCAGCCAAAACAGTTAGTGTATGCAGAAAATGATGTTTATATTTATGCGTTTCCTGTCGATCATATTTTACAGGGAGCTGTCGGTTATCGTTTAGAATGGAACGGTCTTTCAATGGCGTTTACAGGAGACAGTGAACCTACTACTCATGAAGCAGAGATGGCCAAAGGTGTGGATGTTTTTATCCATGAATTGTTTATAGATGCACCTACATTTTCCGAAAAGAACGCTATGCCAATAGAGGTCGCGAAAAATATCGTGCATAAGCACACTTCGCCTGAAGAGCTCGGAGAAATATTCAGTATCGCGGAGCCGGTATTAGGGGTTGGCACTCATTTTTTCACCAATGAGGATACTATTGATGGTGCATTTGCAGGATTAAGTAAAACATATTCAGGACCCGTAGCCATTGCCCAAGATTTGATGGTTATTAACGTAACTAAAGAGCAGATAGTTACACGCATGGCAAGAACAGATCTATTGTCATGGTCTGAGCCTGCCCCTGAAAGTGATGATAAACCAACCTATGATCCAAAACCTAGCGAAGGAGTTACACTTAAGTGGATTTCTGAAACAAGAATTGAGAGGTCATATAATTAATAGAATTTCACCTTAATTACTGATGAGTAGAATAAGACAGTTGACTAAATAGCCAACTGTTTTTACTTTTAATACAGCAATTATAGTTATTAGTCAGTTTGACTCTTCTTAGCTATGATATAGAAGTGAGTCTATTTACAGGGAGAGCTTGATGGAGGTTGACCTTAGTAGCTCGATCTTAACTTACTTCGAGTATTAGTAGTATTGGTTGAAACCAAGAATTCACAACGCACTGCAGAAACATTAAATATATCAGCAACAAGTGTTAGCCGTGCGTTAGCCAAGCTTCGTGAACACTTCGGAGATAATATATTCATTAGGCAACCTCATGGAATAGAACCTTCCGAGCTAGCCTATGAATTGGCTTTAGCCAGCAAATCTATGTTACTACCACTGGAAAGCGTGATAGCTAAAAGAACAATATTCAATCAGCATACCTATAACGGCACAATCACCATCATTATCAATACTTACCTGCTCGAACTGTTTGCTAATAAAATCATTGATGCGCTTATCCAGTCATTTCCGAAGGCTAAATTAAACTTGGAATGTTGGAATAACGATAGCCTCTTAAAGTTATTAAATGGCGATATTGATTATGGACTGCAGTTCGATGGTTTCCCATTTCCTTCAGAAATATACACGCCTGTACTATGTAAAGTCGAAAACAGACTTGTCTTGTCAGAACACCATCCTCTTTTAGAAAAGAATACAAAACCAGAATGGGACACACTGACCGAGTTTCCTATTGTTCAACTAAAGCTAACTGGTATCAATCAAACCAGAAGCAATTTATCTGTTGAGTATTTGCGGCGTGGTTTTACTCCTGATATTAAATTAAAAACGGATAGTTTAAGAGCTGCATATCAGTATTTGCAGAAATCAAAAGCGATTATGTTCGGTAGCACTGTTATTGCAGATGCATTTCCGCATTTGCTGACATTGCCACTACCAATAATTAGAGAGGAACTTAAGTACACCGTTATAAAAGGAGCCTACTTGAGAACAAGAAGAGAGAATCCTCTGCATGAATACATTCATCAGATAATCGTAAATGTGTTTAGCAATCCTTAATGCTGTTTGCTGAAACTGTTTTCCTGGCGAGCAGAAGGCTATCTTAGCTATTAATTAGGTTTAGTGTTTGCGCTGTCTATTTAGTTTTGTTGGTTATATTTGTAACTACTTATACCATTCTAGGTAAGTAAGTGGTCAATTTAGACGTAGGAAAAATAAATCATATCAAGGATTGAGTTGCAGTAAATGGTTGTTCCCTTTACAAGACTTATAACGCAGAGATGGTTGATTTTAACCAGCCTAAAAGATCAGATATTTATCTAGAATGGTATTAGCAAGGCGTTGGGGCTGTAGATCTTATCTTGCTGCTCTATTTTACAAAAAAATCGAGTTTCTGTATCGCACTCTAAGCGTTTTTAAGACTCGAGGTAATGCATTTCTATGTCATGAATGTAACAGGCTGTAAACTCTCTTTATTTTTATAATTAATTCAAATTACTGTATCAGCAAAGCAATTAGCTAGGTAATCCCAGAAAAATTATCTAGGGCAGGTACCAGCACCTGTTCTAAATATTTGTATTCCCCTAAGCACCTTATAATTCTTAATGCACTTGGCATAAATATAAGCTTGTGCTTTTTTACACTGGATACAAAAAAGCCAGCTTTAAAAGCTGGCTTTTTATTAGCATTAAGTAATTTTAGAATAATTAAATATCTAAGTTTTCAACTCGTAATGCATTCGCTTCAATAAAGGCGCGGCGCGGTTCAACATGATCACCCATTAAGGTGGTAAACAGTTGATCGGCACCCACAGCATCTTCTACGGTAACCTGAAGCATATGGCGAGTGTTTGGATCCATTGTTGTATCACAGAGTTGATCTGGGTTCATCTCTCCCAGTCCTTTGTAGCGCTGTATATAAAGGCCTCGTTTAGATTCGTTCATTAACCAGTTTACAGCATCGATAAAGCTAGCTACTGGTTTAGAACGTTCACCACGTTTAATATAGGCACCCTCTTCTAATACATCGGTAATTTCATTACCAACGGCGACTAATGATTGGTAGCCATCAGAGCCGAAGTACTCTTCATCAAAGGTAAATTGGCTATCTACACCATGTTTACGCACGGTAATGATAACTTTGTTGGTTAATTCATCTTCAGATTGCACTACATCATTGCTGTAAATAGTACCTTGTAGATCTTCCTGATTTAACGTCTCGGTTAAATCATTTGCCCAATCTAAGGTCTTTGCGCTATCTGTAAGAGCATCAACGGTCAATTCCGGCTTGTAGATAAGCTTATCTAAAATGGCCATCGGAAAACGACGTTTTAAACGGTTAATAGTATCTTGTACTGCGCGGTAACGCTGAATTAACCCTTCAAGCGCAATGCCTGAAATCCCAGGTGCTTCTGGATTAACATGCAGAGATGAGTTTTCCAGTGCTAATGTTGTTAAATACGTTTGCAGCTCTAGTTCATCTTTAACATAGGTCTCTTGCTTACCTTTTTTCACTTTATATAAAGGTGGCTGTGCAATATAGATATAACCATTCTCTATTAACTCTGGCATTTGGCGATAGAAAAATGTCAGTAACAATGTACGGATATGCGAACCATCCACATCGGCATCGGTCATGATAATAATGCGATGATAACGGGTTTTTTCCGGATTATATTCATCACGGCCAATACCACAACCTAATGCGGTAATAAGTGTTGCCACTTCTTGTGAAGAAAGCATTTTATCAAAACGTGCTTTTTCTACATTTAGAATTTTACCTTTAAGCGGTAAAATAGCTTGGTTTTTACGGTTACGTCCCTGCTTAGCGCTACCGCCAGCAGAGTCCCCTTCCACAATATAGAGCTCTGAAAGTGCCGGATCTTTTTCTTGGCAATCTGCCAGTTTACCCGGTAAACCAGCTAAATCCAATGCACCTTTACGACGCGTCATATCGCGTGCTTTACGTGCAGCTTCACGTGCGCGTGCCGCATCAATAATTTTAGAGGTGATTATTTTTGCTTCTGAAGGATTCTCTAATAAGAATTCCTGCAGTTTTTCACCCATGGCACCTTCAACAATTGGTCGTACTTCTGATGATACTAATCTGTCTTTTGTTTGCGACGAGAATTTTGGATCCGGTACTTTAACTGAGATAACAGCTGTTAAACCTTCACGAGAATCACCGCCTTCAGTTGATGCTTTATTCTTGTTATTTTTAACTTTTGCCAGCTCTTTTTCCATATAACCATTTAATGTTCGGGTTAATGCGCCGCGGAAACCGGTTAAGTGAGAACCACCATCGCGTTGAGGAATGTTATTGGTAAAACAGTAAATGTTTTCTTGGAAACCATCGTTCCACTGCATCGCCACTTCAACACTGGTGCCATCTTCATGATCAGTCGAAAAATGAAATACTTTCTGATGAACAGGCGTTTTGTTTTGATTTAAATATTCAACAAATGATTGAATGCCACCTTCATAACAAAAGTGGTCCATTTTGTCTTCTTCACGTTTATCAATTAACTTAATTGATACACCTGAGTTTAAGAAAGAAAGCTCACGTAATCGTTTTGCTAGAATATCATAGTGGAATAAGGTATCTGTGAAGGTCTCTTTGCTTGGCCAGAAACGAATCTCTGTTCCGGTATGATCGGTATCGCCAACTGTTCCTAAAGGCGCTTCTGGTTCACCATGAATATAGGTTTGTTGGTGAATTTTACCATGGCGTTTAACTGTTAAACGTAATTTACACGATAGTGCATTTACAACCGAAACACCAACGCCGTGTAGACCACCCGATACTTTATAAGAGTTATCATCGAATTTACCACCGGCATGCAATACCGTCATAATAACTTCGGCTGCCGATACACCCTCTTCTTCATGAATGTCAACAGGGATACCACGGCCATCATCTCTTACTGAAACAGAGCCATCTGTATGGATTGTGGTAATGATATCACTACAGTGACCTGCTAAAGCTTCATCGATTGAGTTATCAAGTATCTCAAACACCATATGGTGCAGACCTGTACCATCATCGGTATCACCGATATACATGCCTGGGCGTTTACGTACCGCATCTAACCCTTTTAGTACTTTAATACTTGACGAATCATAACTATTTTCAGCCATAAAACTTTCACCTATTCTTCTGTAATCTTGCCGTGTTCCACGTGAAACACGGTGCGTTCCTGCCCAAATAATGTCTCGATGTTATTTTTTTCAATAACAGTAATAAACAGTTGGGCATTGGAGTTTATAATGTGTTTTGCTAATGTTTTTTGTTTAACCTTGTCCAATTCAGAGCTAAAGTCATCAATTAAAAAAACACACTGTTTATTGTCAAAAGAGTTTAAAAATAAACCCTGTGCCAATCTTAAAGCATAAACAAACAGCTTTAACTGCCCTCTTGATAACAGATCGCCGATAGGCAACCCATTAATTTTAAAGCGTATATCTGCTTTTTGCGGGCCTGCTGTTGTATAACCAAGTTGTTTGTCTCGATTGAAGTTATCTGTTAAGTAATCTTGTAGTGATTTGTTGTTTTTATCCCAGCCGCAAAAGAATTGGCTGCTGATTGAAAAACCGGGTAAAAAATCAGTAATAGTTGCATTTATCAAGGGTATTAACAGATCAAAATAAGCTTGGCGCTGTGCGCTGATCGCTTCGCTTAAAAGACAAAGCTCATTATCCCATACTTGGAGCTCATTGTAAGTCCTACATTGCTTTAAAGCAGCATTACGTTGTTTTAATAGTCGCTTTATGCGAGCCCAGTTGTGATAAAAGAGTTGATCATGATAAAAAACACCCCAGTCAAGGAAAGAGCGGCGGTTTTTCGGGCTTCCTGTGAGTAATGTGTAACTTTCCGGGGTGATTAATTGTAGCGGCAAATATTGCGTTAAATTGGCTAATTTTTTGCCATGCAGGCCATTAATTTTAAGCAGTGTTTCACCGCTTTTAGATTTTTGTAAACCGATGGGAACAGTGATATTTTGATTATGAACTTCGCCGTAAAGGGTGAACTCTTTGCGATCATAGCTGATCACCCGGTTACTTAAATGGGTGCGAAATGAACGCCCGAGCCCTAAAAAACAGATTGCTTCAAGCAACGATGTTTTACCGCTGCCATTGGCACCCACAATAAGGTTAATTTTGGGGTTAAAATTCAAGTTAGCTGAGTTTATATTGCGAAATTGTCGGATAAGCAATTTTTCTAAAGACATAATGTGCAGCTCCTTAAATATAAACAGGGATCTTTAAGGACTTCGCTTGGTTATAAACGCATTGGCATTAAAACATATAGTGAATCATCACTATCAACTGACTCTATTAAAGCACTGTGATCTGAACTGCTAAATGTTATTTTAACCTGCTCGCTTTTGAGGGTATTTAATACATCTATTACATAACTTACATTAAAGCCAATTTCCATATTTGCAGATTGATAATTAACATCAATATATTCCTCCGCTTCTTCGCGTTCGGGATTGTTTGCGGTAATTTGTAATAGGTTTTCTGAGAGTGTTAAACGTACACCTCTGAATTTTTCATTAGATAAAATTGCTGCACGTGAAAAAGCTTGTTTAAGCGCTTCTCTGCTGGAAACTAATACTTTATCTCCGTTACGTGGAATAACACGACGGTAATCAGGAAAGCGACCATCAACAAGT
This sequence comes from Psychromonas sp., assembly GCF_983033635.1. NCBI lineage: Bacteria > Pseudomonadati > Pseudomonadota > Gammaproteobacteria > Alteromonadales > Psychromonadaceae > Psychromonas > Psychromonas sp. The sequence goes on from NZ_CEZLMY010000092.1 coordinate 9,029, forward strand.
TTAGTCGTAAAGATAAAACCATTGATAATAGCGCGTAGATTGTTCTGCCCTATTTGAATGGTGACATTCGCTTGGTCATTATCAAGTAGTTTAACTAATTCTATTACGCCTTTTCTTGGCACAATAACGGATTGCTCTTCAATTGTTTGTGTTAAAGCGATTGCACATGAAGCAAGGCGATGTCCATCTGTTGCAACACTGCGTAGTGTTTCTCCAGAAGCCTCAAAATACATACCGTTTAGATAATAGCGAACATCTTGGCTGGCCATTGCAAATTGCGTAAATTCTATCAGTTTTTTGAATTCTGTCTGCGCAACGGTAAATTCAACCAGACTCTGCCAAGATTCTATATTTGGAAAATCAGCTGCGGGTAATGAAGATAGTAAGTAACGACTTCGTCCAGAGCGTACAGTTACGCGTTCATCTTTTACTTGAAATGTAATTTCACAGGGATCAGATAAACCGCGACAAATATCTAACAGTTTACGAGCCGGAACGGTGATCACACCATCTTGAGATGGTTGTTCCAAGCTGATTTGAGTGATTAATTCTACTTCCAGATCCGTACCGGTGAGGCTCAACAGGTTATCTTTAACTTCAATCAAGATATTACCCATAATGGGTAATGCCGGGCGACCGCCCGCTACCGAACTGACAACGAGCTGCAGTGGACGAAGAAAAGCTTCTCGAGAAATTGAAAACTGCATAATCAAATTTACCTTACATCGAAAGTGTGCGGATCAGGATTTTATAATCTTCTTGAATGTCATTGTTTTCACGGCGTAATTCAGCCACTTTACGACAAGCATGTAAAACTGTGGTGTGATCGCGTCCGCCAAATGCTTCGCCAATTTCCGGCAGGCTGTGTTGTGTTAACTCTTTTGCCAGCGCCATCGCTATTTGTCTAGGTCGGGCAACCGTACGCGTACGGCGTTTGGATGACATATCTGAAATTTTAATGCGGTAATGCTCAGCAACCACTTTTTGAATGTTATCAATGGTGGTTTGTTTGGTATGAACCGCTAACATATCTCTTAGCGCATCTTGTACTAAGGAGATGGTGATATCTTGGCCGGTAAACTGTGCTTTAGCGGAGATATTCGCAATTGCTCCTTCTAATACACGCACATCGGTAATAGTTAAGCGTTTAGCGATAAAGAAAGCAACATCATCGGGCAGTTTTAGACCGCGCTCTTCCGCCTTAGTAATCAAAATCGCGACACGGGTTTCCAGCTCTGGCGGATCAATTGGAATTGATAATCCCCAACCAAAACGAGTACGTAAGCGCTCATCAATACCTTCAATCTCTTTCGGGAAGCGATCACTGGTTAAAATAACCTGCTGGTGTGCATCTAACATTGAGTTAAAGGTTTGGAAAAGTACTTCTTGAGAGCGATCTTTACCGGCAAAGAAATGGATATCATCAATAAGCAGTGCATCAAGCGATGCATAATATTCTTTAAATTGTTCAATGGTATTATTACGAATGGAATTTATCATATCCTGAACAAAACGTTCAGAGCGTATATATACCACTTTACTGTCAGGATTAGCTGCAACAATTGCATTACCAACCGCATGTAATAAATGTGTTTTGCCTAATCCTGGATGAGCATATAAAAATAGCGGGTTGTAAACATCACCTGGATTTTCGGCAATTTGTTGGGTGGTCGCAATCGCAAAGTTATTTGACTTACCCTCAACAAAATTTTCAAAAGTGTATTTTTTTATTAGGTTACTTTTATGTGCCACACTACTGGCTTTGCTTTTACCTTCCCAGGGTTGACTTGAGTTATTTACCGGTTCGCTTGCTTTTATACTTGGTTTTGGGGTAGCTGAACTTACATTGCCGACCAGCAAACGAATTTTAATCGACTGGCTAGGATTTTCTTGATGGACAAGTTGTTGGATTTTACTTTCAATAATATCCATATATTTGTTACGTACCCACTCGCTGGTATATTTATTTGGCGAGTAAAGAGAGAGCGTTGAATTATTAAAATCTGCTTGCAAAGGACGTAACCAGGTACTGAAGTCTCCCGCTGACAGTTCATCTTTTAATTGTGCTAAGCACTCTTGCCAAATTGCGAGGGACATGACTAACTCCAGTTATTAATTTCGGGCGGATAATTCTACCGATAAGATCCCTTTTTCGCTAGAAGATCTGACAATAAATAAATAAAAAAGATCCTTGTATTTGTAGGAATTAGATGAACTGCTATTTTGATTCTATCTGTGTAGCTTAAAGTCGCTAAATGGCTGTGTTTATGGTCTGGCTTTTGTCTTTGTTAACGGCAAACAAAATAGTTAAAGATCATTGATAGATCCTTGCTTATTAATTACGCTTCTATATAATCCCCTCACCTTGACTTTTGAGTCAGGATCGCAGTTAAATTTACCTTATTCCAAGTTAATACTTTTTAAGGTAATAATTTAATCTGCTTTAAAGAAGCATCTCTGATTGACTTTTGGTCGATCAATACATAGAATTCGCTCTCTTTTTAATCGGCTAACTCTTTTTCTTTATTATTTGTGATTTGCTCACGGAGTGATTTACCAATAATAAGCTAAAAATATTAGCTACTGTACAGTACTTAACTAATAAGTGGAAAAGAGCATGAAACGTACTTTTCAACCTAGCAACATTAAGCGTAAGCGTTCACACGGCTTCCGAACTCGTATGGCGACTAAAAATGGTCGTAACGTACTAGCTCGTCGTCGTGCTAAAGGCCGCGCAAGCTTAAGCGCATAATCTACCAGACGTGGTAAATTATTCGTTTTCTCGGGAGTTACGTCTGTTAACTCCCGATGATTTTCAACCCGTATTTAAAAATGCTATTCCAGCAGTATCACCGCACCTTACTCTTCTTGCTCGAAAAAATAACTTAGATCACCCTCGTATAGGAATGGCTATTCCTAAAAAGCATATTAAACATGCTGTTGGGCGTAATCGTATTCGTCGCATTGTAAGAGAGCAGTTCCGCCAGCAACAACACCAACTCCCTGCAATTGATATTGTTGTCATTGCGAAAGCGGGTATTGCTGATTTATCAAATCAAGAAATTAATAAAATTTTGGATAAATTATGGCGAAAATTAGTGCAGCGTTGCAATGGTTAACAATTAAATTCATTCGGGGTTATCAGATACTCATTAGCCCAATGATTGGTCCTCGTTGTCGTTTTACACCAACGTGTTCTCAATATGCGATCGAAGCGATAAATTTACACGGAATAGTAAAAGGATGTTGGCTAGCGGGCTCGCGTCTTATAAAATGCCAGCCTTTAAGTGAGGGTGGTTACGATCCTGTACCTACTTGTTGTGCTAATAAAAATAAACCTAAATAAAAGAGATTAAGAAACGTTATGGAATCCCAACGCAATTTACTTTTACTCGCTCTACTGTTTGTTAGCTTTTTGCTTTATCAGGCATGGATCGTTGAAAAAAATCCTCAACCAGTTATGCAGGCGCAAACTACAGAACAAGCACAAAATGCGGCCTCTTCTGTACCATCAAGCAGTAACTTTAGTGCTGACGTACCAGCTTCGTCAGAAACTGCGGCTATCAGTGAAGTTCCTGCGGAGCAGGTTGCAGGTCAATCAGTTATTTTAGAAAATGACCAGTTACGCTTGGCTATCTCGTTAATTGGTGGTGATGTTATCTCTGCTGATCTGTTAGCGCATGATGATCAGCTTGATTCTGATACACCTTTCCGTTTGCTGGATAGCGGCAATGGTTTCACTTATATCGCACAAAGCGGTTTGATTGGCCAAGGCCCAGATGCTAATAAAAAAGGTCGCCCTTTTTACAGTGTTGAAAAAAGCGAAGCTATATTAGCGGATGGTCAAACAGAAGTTTCAATGGCACTTCACTTTGTTGATGATAAAGGTAATGTGTTTATTAAAACCTTTACCCTAAAACGTGGTGAATATGTTGTTAATGTTTCTTATAAAATTGAAAACAATACAGATAACGCATTAAACGTACAGTTATATGGTCAGTTAAAAGAAAGCCTTAAAGAAACTAGTTCAAACCTGATGATGCCTGTATACCGTGGTGGTGCTTTTTCTAGTGCAGATACCCGTTACCAAAAATACAGCTTCGATGATATGCAGGATGGTGCTCTGAATCAAACCACTGAAGGTGGTTGGGTTGCAATGTTACAGCATTACTTTGTATCAGCATGGATTCCATCTGCAACAGATAACAATCTTTTGTATAGTAATATTATTCAAAATAAAGATGCAGCAATTGGTTTCAAATCTCCAGTTAAAACAATTGATGCACAAAGTGTTGCAGAGCTTGAAACAAAACTATGGGTTGGTCCTAAATTACAAAGTGAAATGGCAGCTGTCTCGCCACATCTGGATTTAACGGTAGATTACGGTTGGTTGTGGTTTATTGCTCAACCAATGTTCAAACTGTTACTGTTCTTTCAAGGTATCGTTGGTAACTGGGGACTGGCAATTATTTTAATTACCTTTACCGTGAAAGGTGCACTTTATCCGCTTACTAAGGCGCAATACACATCAATGGCTAAAATGCGTCTTTTACAGCCTAAAATTCAAGCATTGCGTGATCGCTACGGAGAAGATCGCCAGAAAGTATCGAAAGCGATGATGGAGTTGTATAAGAAAGAGAAAGTGAATCCGCTTGGTGGTTGTTTCCCTATCTTATTACAAATGCCTATTTTCATTGCACTGTACTGGTCATTGATGGAGTCGGTTGAACTGCGCCACGCACCATTTGTATTCTGGATTACAGATTTATCGGTTAAAGATCCTTTGTTTATCATGCCTGTTCTAATGGGCATAAGTATGTTCTTTATCCAGAAAATGTCACCAACGACTGTGCAAGATCCAATGCAGCAGAAAGTGATGAAGTTTATGCCAGTTATTTTCACTGCTTTCTTTGTCATGTTCCCTGCTGGTCTGGTACTTTACTGGTTGGTAAGCAACATAGTTACTTTAATTCAACAAAGCATAATTTATCGCAGCTTTGAAAAAAAAGGCCTTAGCGAGAAGAAATAGCTTTGTCGGTTAGCCAAGGTTAAAATAAAAGGCGACTTTAATAGTCGCTTTTTTTATATCTGTTATTTATTTAGGAAAAAATTATGATCAAAGCTAGCG
>NZ_CEZLMY010000093.1:0-8742 GCF_983033635.1 Psychromonas sp.
ATGAAAACATGGCAAAAGCGCAGCAAGAGGAAGGGGATTTTATTGCCGCCATTGCTAATTGGCAAGCAGCCGAAACACAATGGAAAGCGGCTTATCAGGCGGTTGGTAGTGAAGTGGCGCGCATTGATAAAAAACGCGCGGCTGATAAAGCCGCAATAGAAAATACTGCACGCGCCGCTAAAGCTGCACAAGCTGCGAAAGCTGCTAAAGCTGCACAAGCCGCGAAAATTGCGCGCTATATTGGCAAACTGGTCAGCATTCCTGCTGGCAGTTTTAGTATGGGCTCAAGTAATGGTTCTAAATATGAAAAACCTGTGCATCGAGTCAGTATCAGCTCATTTAAAATAAGCCCAAAAGAAGTGACCTTTGCTCAATGGGATGCTTGTGTGACAGCTGGAGGGTGCTCTTATCGTCCAGCTGACCAAGGTTGGGGCAGAGGTTCACGTCCTGTGATAAATGTTAGCTATAACGACATCACCCAGCAATTTATTCCTTGGTTAAATAAAATAACTAAATCCCAAGGCAATAAACGTTTTAGATTACCAAGTGAGGCTGAATGGGAGTATGCGGCTAGATCTGGTTCAACAACAAGCTACAGTTGGGGACAGAATATCAATTGCTCAAAAGCACGCTATGGTTTTGACTCAGATGAATGTGGAAGGCAACAAGGCACTGATCCCGTTAAATCATTCAAAGCCAATAACTTTGGTTTATATGATATGCACGGAAACGTATCGGAATGGACTCAAGATTGTTGGAATAATAATTATAATGGCGCTTCTACTATTAGTGATGGACGTGCTTTATTAGGTGGTGATTGTGCTAAGCGCGTGTTGCGTGGCGGTTCTTGGTACAGTAGACCTAGTGATTTGCGTTCGGCTAACCGTAGTTGGAATTCGCTATCTAAGCGCTACAATAGTTATGGTTTCCGTCTTGTTCAAGGTTATTAATCTTTGACCTTTGCTCTAAGTGCGGTTAAATTTAAAAAGAAGACCTAATTAAACATTGATAACCCCCAGCTCTCTGCTGTGCGTGACTCGCATAGGTTTAACCGTGACAACGGTAGGGTTACCTTCTTTGCTCGACCAAAAGTAAAGAGGAAAAATACCTATGCGAGACGTTTCATGATTTAGCGAAAAGTAAATTAGTAATAATCCAAGAAGGGCATTTAATGAAAGATCATGTTCATATTTGTCTGAGTATACCTCCAAAATTTGCAGTTGAGAATGTTGTTGAATACTTGAAAGGAGAAAGTGCAATTTCCATAACTAAAAACTTTCGAGGACGACTGAAACTTTAATGGTAAAAATTTTGGGGCAAAAGACTATTTTGTATCGACAGTTGGTTTAGATAAAATATGGTTCTTGACTTTATTCGTCACCAAGAAAAAGACGATGAACATCGCGATCAATTAAAGTTTCAAATGTAGTGCGCCTTGGCCTCTTACTTTAGCCCTTTGAAGGCGTAATTAAATAAATCTCCGGCTCAGCCGAAGGCAAGTTAACTAACGGTTTGAGCATTAGGAAAGCGGCTACATTATGTGGTGTCGACAAGAATAAAGCCTTTGTGTGGCGTCATTGATTTATCACTTTAGCTAATGCTCATAGCCTTGCATGAAGAAGGAGGGAGAGAGGCTGATGAGACCTTATTTCTTGAATTATTGAAAGGCCAGCTTAACTTGGCCCTTATACCTAGAAAGCGAGGAGGTTTTGGTAAAAGGAGGGGGACACGTGATGACCAAATTCCTGTTCTTCTGGTAAGAGTTCGACACCAATCAACCGCCACGATAATTTTAGATAGAGTAGATGCAGTACATATTGAAGCGGTCTTAACACCGCTTATAGATAAAGACGCAATACTTTGTACAGAGTGTGTAGCTGCTTATTCAGCGTTTTGCAGAAAAGTCGGTGTTGAACATGAAGTCATTCGTAGTGAAGGACCAAGGGCTCGGGGCTTTTCCATATTCAGGATGTTAACGCATTTGATAGCCGCCTCAAAGAATGGATGAATCGATTTCATTGTGTGGCAACAAAGTATTTAGGGAACTACTTAGGTTGGCGTCGAATGCTAGAACGTTCTCGCTCAGAAATGACACCTGACATTTATATATTTGAAGCTGTTGGACGTGTGCCACAAAACTTTACTCAGATATAGCCTTAAAAAAGACACAATGTTAATCATAAATTGAGAAACGGCTTCTTATCAATTTATGATTGAATTCGAAGACCGTTTGAAGGACCCTATGTAAAGCTAACAGTTATACATACAGCGTGCTATTTTTGTTTGACAATATTACAACGTGTTCTACCGCTTTCAGGATAGTACATTCTAAATGTATGTATTAAACTGCCATCAACTTTAATGTTTGAGTTAAAGCTACTTATTGTTTCTTTTGCATCTGATAACTTATCGGCAACACCTGAACAGATCTGTTCATAATGATCACCCAATAGAACATTTCTTTCTAGATCTTTTTCATCGTGGACGTGTCCAAAATATAATATTGTGCCAGGATGAATTTCAAATTCTATACCTGTATAGCTGTTTTGAGAGTAATTGTTATTGTTAGGACGTTGATACTTACCCACTGGTATTGGGTAGATATGAAGCTTATTTTCGGCATATTTTTCAAGATTGAGATGTAAAGCTACTTGTCTATTGTTATTTGACTGGTCTATAGATTTAAATTTTAAGTCATTATTGTCGAAATCGTAAGCGGCACGAGTCCAGTCTTGAGACATATTACCAAAATTATCATAGGTGCGTTGGCGATATAGTCCAGAAATTGCGATATAGCCTGTACTTGTAGATGTTTCATCTACATATTCGTTTTTAATTGGTTTAATATATTTATTTTCTGTTGGTGTTGTTAGCGCACAACCATTTAAAAAAACTAATAGTAATAATGCTATTTTTTTCATTTTTATATTCCTAGTTTAAAATAACTATTTGAGACATCAAACCCAGCTTATAAATGTAGAGATATTAACTTGCGAATATTTGCGCAATTTCTAATTATATCTCTAACTTCAGCTGGATATGTCTGTCTATTTTGCTGTTTAAATATCACCAAAGCATCATCCATGATTAATTATTTAGATACCTATTTGTGAGTGGAGCGGAAGGATTTTACTTAAACAACCTTTAGTATGCAAGACGTTATCAATGTTAATTGTGGAGGCCAGAGTAAATGCACTAAAACAAGAAAGTTGCTTGCAATCAATCAGTTACGCTATGTTAAAAGGAGTTGTCATAGTGCGTAATTTGTTGATTTTAAACAATATTGTATTCTCCATGCGTTTGCCGAATAAAGCTGATTATTAATGATTTATATCAATTATATTAAAGATAATTTCTGGGCATTATTCTGGTCTAATTGAACTGGACACTTTAATTTTGGATAATACTACCCACTATCGAGGTGAACATGAATACAAAACTTATAGCAGTGAATTTAGAACTGAAGCATTAGCGTTAATCAATGAGCAAGGTTATAGCGTTCAGGAAGCAGTTTAGGCTTAGGTATCACAACTAGCTTGCTTTATAGCTGAAAACAAAAAGCTGAAGAGCATGCGAATTCAACTGTAAATTCTGATGAACGGTCTGAGTTATTAGCCTTGCGCAAAGAAGTTAAACAGCTTCGTATGGAGAAAGAAATACTAAAAAAAGCCAGTGCCTTCTTCGCAAAATAAATGAAGTAAAGTTTCGATATATTCGAGCATGCCGTTCTAAATATCCAATAAAACTGCTTTGTAATGTACTACAAGTGAGTCGTAGTGCATTTCATGATTGGTTTGAACGGACAGCTAAAATTGTTAGTGAAGAAGAGCAGAATATGTACCGTACAGCGCGACAGTTATTTAAACGTAGTCGTGGAAGTTTAGGCTCTCGCCAGTTGTGCAAGAACTTAATACGGGCTGGCTTTAATGTGGGCCGTTATCGTACGCGCAGCATCATGCGTAAGTTGAAACTTGTAGTGACACAACGCCATGCATATAAAGTGACAACAAAGCGTAAACACAGTGATAGCGTTGCTGATAACCTATTAAAGCAGCAGTTCAATCCCGCGCAGGAAAACTTAGTTTGGGCGGGTGATGTAACGTATTTGAGAACCAATCAAGGCTAGATGTATATTAGCCATTGTCATGGACTTATACTCCCGCAGAGTTGTCGGCTGGCCTATCTCGACACGTATGACGGTTGATTTAGTTGAACGAGCATTACAAATGGCGATTAACATCAAACAACCTAAAGCTGGATTAATGCTCCATAGTGATAGAGGCTCTCAATATACTAGCGGGCGATTTAGTCGATTGCTGAACAAGTATAAAATAACGGCCTCAATGAGCAGTGTAGGCGCTTGTTTAGATAACGCTGTTGTAGAACGATTTTTTGGCAGTTTAAAAAATGAATGGTTATTAAATATTGTTCATTTAACACGTGACTCGATGAAGATGGATGTTAAAGAATATATCCGTTATTACAACCATGAACGACTTCATACAGCACTCGGTGATTTAACGCCAATTAACTATGAAAATTTACAAAGTCAGCTGTCCGGTTGGACTTGACCAGAATACATAATGTTAAATGGTAATCTGATAATTAAATGACGAAACTAAAAATATTGAATCGTTATACGTTGATAAGATAAGATAAGATAAGATAAGATAAAATTAAATAAATTAAGGGTAAACAATTTAATGTTAAATACACAATTATATAAAACCACTTTTTATGAATTATTATTTAGTACAAGATATTTGCGATTGATTAATTTTTTGTTTTTGTTAATAAGTGTAATGCTGTATAGCAATTTTGCTTTCGCAAATGACTCTGTTGAAAAACAATCACTACAATACACTTTGAATGAAGCTCGGACTGGTAGCTATTGGGATATGAAAGATATGCAAAGACGTTATCAAACTGGTGATGGGGTTGTTATAGATGCTAATAAAGCAAAATACTGGGCAGATAAAGTCGAAGAGATCGATGTACAAAAGGATTTAGCATCTGCTGAGCAAGGGGATATCTCTGCAATGGATTCGCTTGTTAAGCGTTACCAAACAGGCAAAGGGGTTACAAAGAGTGCTGAACAAGCAAAGTTTTGGACTGATAAAATAGAGGCTGCTAAAGCGAAGGAAGATTTAAACTCTGCAAAAAGGGGGGATTTAGCAGCAATGGCAGCGGTTGTTGAACGTTATAAACTTGGCAAAGGTTTACCACAAGATATAGGTGAGGCCAGAAGCTGGCAGCAAAAAATTAAGACTACTAATGAAAATAATAGGCGTAAGAAAGTACAAAAAGAAATAGATGATATTTCTTATACAGAGTTCCTCGAAGGAGCAAAAATAAAAATAAAAAGTGAGAATGATCCACTTATGCAAATTTCGTATGGGCCTACATATTTAGTTGTTGCTTCAGCTTTTGATGCTATTTTCTCGCCGTTTAGATTAACTAAAAAAAGTATGTTATCTAAGCAACTGGCGGCTCACCCATCCGCTTGGGCTAAACCTAATTCTATGATAGCCAAAGCTTATCAGCAACAACAATTAAATAATGAAAACGCAGATACGCCCCTTCTGGCATTAAAATGATAAGGTTTATATTTTTAGTTGTATTACTGACTGGTTGTGCGCAACAACCTCATAAACAACTACCAGTATATTCAATTCAAGATTGGCAACAACTGGAGCCGCTATTACAGGCGGCACCTACAGAACTTAGTTATGCTATTTATCAGGAAGTGAAAGGGCGTCTTGCAAGTACGAATCAAGTAGGCCTTAAATCGCAAACAGAGCAATATTTAGCAAGTCAAAATTTGTTGAAAGAGTTGCTTATAAATTCGCAGAACGAGTTTTTATTGGTAGATGCAAAATTTTATCAGACCCACAAAGTAGCCAGTGGTGAGAAAGCATCAATGGCTTCTTCTTTTGCGCAAAATTTAGCGAAATATTTGCTGCTGCCAAGCTTTGCTTGTAACCAACCTATCTACGCACGATATTTTCAAGAGCGTTATCAGGGAAAAACACCCAAGATCTCTTGTAATGAGAAGCTCCCTTTTTTTGTTATTAATCGCTATGAAGGTGGAAAGGTCCTATGGCTTTCGCCAAAGCGAGTGAGTGCCATTCATTTACTGTTTGCAGGTGAAGGGCAAAGTATGGCCTCTAGCTTTGGTCATGTAGCTCTGCGTTTAATTATTTGTCCTGAAGAAGGTGAATTAACTGAAGATCGTTGTGACAGTAACCTTTTTGAACATCTGGTCCTTGGTTATATGGCACATATTGATGAGTATGAATTAGATATCATAAAAGCATTAAATGGAAATTATAAGGCTTATCTTTTTGCGAGCCCATTTATGGATGTATATCGTGATTACGCTATTAGTGAGTTTCGTGAGGTTTATTCTCTGCCTTTGGTGCTTAAACAACAGCAAAGAGAGCAGATGGTAAAAGAATTATCTGAGATTCACTGGCATTTTTCTGGGGATTATAGTTTTTTTAATCAAAACTGTGCGGGTCTATTACAGCAGGCATTAAAAATACACCTTCCAGAGGTGCAAACAGATGAACAGTTAAGTGGAAATTTTATCCGTCCTGATAATTTGTTTGCAGCGGCTAGAAAATCTTCATTAACTCAAGGTGACAAGCTAAGTTCTTTGCAATTGGCAGAGCAACAAGGTTATTACTTTTCTAGCACCAAGCCTTTTTACAATGAAGCTACCGTAATTGTACAAAACGCCATGACTCAACCCGAGTTTACGGATTTAGACAATTATCTACAGCTTAATCCAGTTCATCGTTTAGAAAGCATTTATAAAGATGTTGATTATTTGGCACGGCTCAAAGTTGATAAACATCTATTAGGCGCACAATTACTGCTTGAAGAGCTTGCTTTTGTGCGTAGTGAACGCCTACTGATGGCAGAAGCAACACGTTATTTTCAGCAGTTAGATAATCAAGAAAAAATAGAAAAAATTCATGCACAGCTAAATGCTCAGCAAGCTAAATTGTTTGATAATTGTTTATTAAAACCGGTTCAACAGATAACAGCCCCTGTAAAGCGTCTGTCAGGTATTCCACAAGCAGAGGATATTCCCATAATTAAACCTATATCGTCATTAGACTGCCAAAGTATACAGGGCAGAGAACAGTTAGCAAAATTATTATCTATCGTGGATATTGGTGAACAAGATAAAAAACAGTGGCAACGAGTACTTAATGCATCACAAATTGTGCAGTTAAATCAAGATAATATATTTACTCTTAACAATTTATAGCGAACTTAATGAGAGACTTTTGAAGTTACTTTTTTAATGTTTAAGACGAAAATAGCACAGACTTTCTTTTAATAACAAGTTAGACCGTAATAAAATATATGTAGTTGTCTATTATTAATCTCCATACAGGATTTAGGATAAGCAGACTATGAATAAACAAGAACTAGAAGCATTTGCTAAACAAGCAGCAAAAAGCATCGAATCAAAAAAGACTTAACTTATTTTTCTGCGAACCACTATTAAGGTTACTGTCGAGGCTGAGCTTGATGGGGATTTTGATTACTTGCGTCATCAGAAATTACTGGCAGCTACACAGCCTGCTCTACAGGTGCACGTTTAATTTCAGGAACATACTTGCTACTTGATAAAAAAACACCTTTTCACATTGGTTTATAGGCTAATTTCGGCCATAAAGGACCTGCTACCGTTCACCTCTGGAATTACCACTGAACATTTATTTGGTATGTAATTGATTTATAAACAGACAAAGATTGTAATATTTAATTTTTGTCTGTTTATATAGTGTTATTTAAAATTGCTTTAAAGGCAAGCAGCTAGATTCTTGCTAATTCGGCATTGCTGCTAATTTGGCGGCGGCTGCATTAGCGGATGATCTCGCATCACTTGCTGATTCTGACGCATTACTTGCTGAACTGCCCGCACTACTTACCATATCCACGATTTGATCGACGCCGTTACTTGCATCGCCAACCTTGGTGACCACTGTTTCAAGACCTTCACCCGCTCTGTGGGCACAACTCCAAGCTTCAGATTGTGCATCAACGGCTAATTGTGCGTAAGCGTCCATTTGAGTAAGGAATGTTTCACCTTCGGACTGCATACGTTGAATTTCTGATGCTAGATCTTGTGCGGCTTGTTGGGCATCGGCCAATAACTGCTCTGCTTCCCGCTTGGCTTGCTCCGCTTCCTGCCTAGCTTGCTCAGCTTGATCAAGTGCCGTTTGTGCTTGTTGCATCATCTGCTCTGCTTGTTGTGCCGATGACTGGGCATTATCCGCTGAGCTTTGCGCATCTCCTGCAGAATTGCTTGCTATGGAAGCTTGTGATCGTGCGTCACCCGCTGCTGATTCTGCACCTGCCGCCGCTGAACTGGCTTGCGTTTGTGCCGAGTCTGCTTGTCCTGCGGCACTTACCGCTGCATTGGCTTGCGCGTTTGCATTGGCGGAGGCTTGGCTGGCTTCCTGGGCTTGTGAACCTGCCGTCTGAGCCGCTTGTGTGGCTTGCTCTGATTGTTGTTGTGCGCTTTGTGATGCACTATCCGCTTCTGTTTGTGCCGTCTCTGCGTTTTGTTGTGCTTGCTCTGCCGCTGCTTGAGCCGCTTCTGTTTCGCTTTGTGATTGCTGCGCTGCGCTCTGAGCTTGTTCTGCTGCCGTTTGTGCTTCTTCAGTAGCGGACTGTGCGTTTTCAGCTTCTGACTGTGCATCTAAACTGGCTGTTTTAGCC
>NZ_CEZLMY010000093.1:8752-13183 GCF_983033635.1 Psychromonas sp.
GTTGTGAATCTTGGGCTTTATCTGATGCTGTGCTAGCTTCACTGGCTTGTTCTGATGCTTCTTCAGCCGCACTTTGAGCGTCGCTTGATGCAGTTTGTGCACTATCCGCTGAACTTTGCGAGTTCGCAGCTAAACTCTGGGCTTCTGTGGCGGAGGTTTGAGCCTCTCCTGCTTGGTTTTGCGCTTCATTGGCTGATGAGCTTGCATTTACAGATTGCTGTTCTGCTTGATTGGCACTCATACTTGCTTGATCTTCTTGAGATTGTGCATCATGAGCAGAAGACCCTGCACTATCGGCTTGTTGTTGTGCGTCTGAGGCAGAAGTACCGGCTTGATTTGCTTGTTGCTGTGCATCAGAAGCGGAAGAGCCTGCTTGATTTGCTTGTTGCTGTGCATCAGAAGCGGAAGCGCCAGCTTGATTTGCTTGTTGCTGAGCATCAGAAGCGGAAGCGCCAGCTTGATTTGCTTGTTGCTGTGCATCAGAGGCGGAAGCATTAGCTTGTTGTGATGATTCTCTTGTTTCATTTGCTTGATTATCAGCAATATCAGACGAACGTGTTGCTTGATCAGCCTGACGTTGTGTTTCACTGGTTGCTTGTGTTGCTTGTGATGCTTGTTGTTGTGCATCTTGCTGAGCATTATCAGCTTGTTGGGCATTAGAGCGAGAATCATCAGCTGAACTATTTGCTTGGCTGGCATGTTGATCAGCAAGTTCAGCATCTTGCTGCGCTTTGGCTCTTTCTTGTTCGGCTTCTTGCGCTGATTGACGCGCTTTTTCCGCTTCTGCTTTAGCTTGAGCTAATTGTAACTCAAGCTCACTTAGCGTACTGTTGGCTTCATTGGTTAGCATTGTATAGTCCTATATTGCTGTTAATCTTTGTCTTGCAGGTATTAAATAGTCATTTAATTTTAAGTGTTATTTTTTTAACATTCCATACTGCCGATCACTATTATATTATTTAGTGCGGTTAAAATTTTTTAATTCTGAAATAAGCATAATAAATAAAATAAGCTACGGTGTTAATTACAGTAAAATAAGACGTATTTTTTTAGATGAAAAAGGGTGATTTGTTTTTGCTAACTATAGAAAGTATTGCAGTATCTCAGGTGGGTAAAGTGCGTGAACATAATGAAGATTCATTGCATGTGGATGATACTAACGGCTTATGGTTAGTCGCTGATGGCATGGGAGGGCATGCTAGTGGAGAAGTTGCAAGTGACATTGCCGTCACTGTTATCCCTGATAAAATAAAAGCAAAAGGCAAACTCAGTGAGGCGATAACTTTTGCACACCAAACTATTTTACTTCAAGGACAACAGCACCCAGAGCAAAAGGGGATGGGCACAACGATAGTCGCAGCTCAATCATTAACGAATGGTTTTAATATTGCTTGGGTTGGTGATAGTCGCATTTATTGCTTTGATAATAAATTAAAACAATTAACTATCGATCATACTTTTGTTCAAGATATGATTTACCGTGAAGTATTAACGCCTGAGGAAGCAGAAAATCACCCAAACTCAAATTTAATCAATCGCTGTATGGGTATGGAAAATAAGCGATTTTCGGTTGATTCAAAAAAGATATTACCTAAACACGACGGTTATTTGTTGTTATGCAGTGACGGTGTTAGTGATTATGTTTCAGCGTCAGAACTTGCCCTGATATTTAAAAAAAACAAAAGCCTTCAAAATATTGCCAGCAGCCTTGAAAATGCCGTGTTAAATAGTGATGCAGCTGATAATTTTAGTTTTATTATCTTAAAATATAAGGCAAGTTTTTTGCTGAAGTTACTTAATTGTTTTAATTTAAGGCGTAAGTGAGTTTCATTGATTTTGAACTGGCATTAAACCAATCTACGCCTTTTATACTCAATCTACTTGAAACTCATCTTCAAGTAGATCTTCCTGACTCTGCTCAAGCAGATCGGTTTTTAGCTGTTGATAGCCATATTGATTGGCGTATCTAATAGACCAGCGTCCACCAACTTCCAAAGAGCTGCCACGTTTATGGAGAAGTTTTACAATTTCGTAATAACCCCGCTCCGCTGCCAATAATAACGGGTTTAGATGCGGTTTGTATTAAAGTAAATGGTGTTTTGCATTACCTTTGGCGAGCCGTAGATCAATACTTCAATGGGATTGATATTCTGGATCAGAAGCGTAAGGATAAAAAAGCAGCGATGCCTTTTTTTAAAAGCTATTAAAAGGCCTGCAAACCGTACCACTTAAGCTAGTCACCGATAAATTTCGTCGTTATTGAGCTGCAAAAAGTGAACTGATAGCAAGTGTTGAGTATTCGTTAGTGAGTTTGAGTCACTTATTCTGTCTAAAAATCATAGCCCTCGTGCGCACCGTGTATAGCAAAGGCTGCTTCAACAATATCTGCTAAGAAAGCAACACTGCTTACTTGCTGATAAATTTATCCTCCATTGTCAGAAGCTAGGCCTGATTGACATAGATCGGGACACGCGTTTTATCCGATTTGGTGATTTCCCAACAGGTTTTATCGCGACGGCTATTTGCTCAAAAGCTTGTTTAATTGACGGTGCCTTATCACGAATGCCTACATCCGCCAGCTGAGCTCTATTTGATTTTTCCGTTGTTTAATCTAAGCTTTTCAATCGCTATTTCACGCATGCGGAACTTTTGTAATTTACCGGTCACCGTCATCGGAAACTCATCCACAAACCAAATATATTTGGGAATTTTAAAAACGGCGATCTGCTCTTTGCAATAGTCCAAAATGTCGGCTTCACTACACTGTTTACCTTTACGAACTTGGATCCATGCCATGATTTCTTCACCATAAAATTCATCTGGCACACCAAACACTGCTACCTGCGCTACTGCGGGATGAGTAAATAAAAAATCTTCTATCTCTTTTGGATAAATGTTTTCACCGCCACGAATAATCATCTCTTTGAGTCGTCCGGTGATACGTACATAACCATTGGCATCCATGGTTCCGAGATCACCGGAGTATAACCAGCCATTTTTATCAATTACTTCTGCGGTTTTATCTGCCTGGCCATAATACCCCTGCATAATGTGATAACCGCGAAAACAGATTTCACCGATCTCGCCCAAAGGTACGGTAGCACCTGTATCTAAAGCAACAATTTTTACTTCCTGATGCGGCAGGTTTTTACCCACGGTTTCAGTGCGCAGTTCCATATTATCATCACGGGTGGTTAAATGTGTCAGTGGTGATGCTTCAGTTTCACCATAACCGATGAGTATTTCAGCGCAGTGCATATCTTCAATTACCTGTTTCATCAATGGGGGTAAACAGGGGGCACCGGCCATGATGCCCGTGCGTAAACTGGACATATCGAACTGTTTGAAGTCTGTATGTTCCAGCTCGGCTATAAACATGGTGGGAACACCATGTATCGCTGTACAATGTTCCTCTTGTATGGCTTGTAACGTAGCCTGGGCATCGAAATGTTCTGATGGGATCACAATGCAGGCGCCCACAGATAAACATAATAGGTTCGCTAACACCATGCCAAAACAATGATAAAACGGTACCGGTACACATAACCTGTCTTGTTCGGTAAAGTGCATGGCCTGAGCCGCAAACCAGGCGTTATTAAGAATATTGTGATGGGTCAGTGTTACCGCTTTGGGAAACCCCGTGGTACCGGAAGTGTATTGAATATTGATAGGATCATCTCTGTCGAGTGATGCTGTAATATCATTCAGTGTTTCCGTAGTAATACTATTGCCGGCGCTGATGACTTCAGACCAGCTCATAAGACCATCATAGAGTCGTGTTGTCTGTTCTGTATCGGCTGGATCATACACAACCACTTTGCGCAGAAACGGAAATTTGCTATTACCCAGTTCTTTTTTGTATGGCAGTTTTAATTCGGGAAGCAATTCTACCAGCATGGCGACATAATCACTGCTGCGAAATGCCGGGATCGTGAAAATGCCCTGTACCTCGGAGATCTTCAGCGCATAGGCCAGTTCATGCAAATGGTAAGCAGGATTAATATTCACCAATACAGCACCAATGCGTGCTGTGGCCATCTGCAGCAATAACCATTCAATATTATTGGTTGACCACACTCCGATACGGTCACCTTTAACAAAGCCGATGGCTAAAAGACCTTTTGCCAGCTGCTCAACCGCATCAGACAGAGCCCTATAAGTTAAGCGTTTTTGTTGCGGAAACGATATCACAGCTTCCTGTTCGGGAAAGCGCATCACAACATCTGAGAAATGTTCCGCAATAGTGTTTCCCTGTAAGGGCGTGTTTCCGCCGCGATGATAATAGCTTTTCATTTTCAGTGCCATATTCCTAAAGTGATACTATGACCTTATTTTCCGATTGAGTTCCAGTAGCGGTCAACTTCTTCCTGGATTTCGTTAATCAGCTTGTCGTTCCTCTGTGGTTCAAACAGGTGTTTATAACGTCCCTGT
>NZ_CEZLMY010000093.1:13193-14124 GCF_983033635.1 Psychromonas sp.
CCCTGTAACTTCAGGTATTCTTCTACTGGTTTGCGTTCTCTGGGAATTTTTGTGTGTACGATCTTGCCATCCACATATTCTTTTAATGGCCAGATACCGGTTTTCACCGCCAGCTGGCCTATGTTTACCGTTTCTTTTGGATCAAAATCCCAACCGGTCGGGCAGGGAGACAGGGCTATCAGCAGGCGTGGGCCTTTTATGCTCATTGCCTTTTCAATCTTGCGAGCCAGATCTAGCGGCTCAGCACCTATCAGCGTAGCGACATAAGCCGGCTTGTGGGCTGCCCAGATAGCAAACAGATCTTTTTTGAAACCGGGATAGCCACGAGGGCCCATGCTCGTGGATGTTTTTGCGCCATGAGGTGTTGCGGCAGAAAACTGCTGGCCGGTGTTGCCATAACCTTCGTTGTCATAACAGATATAGAGAAAATCAAGATTTCGTTCCATGGCAGCAGAAGTTGCCGACAGTCCCATGCCATATGCAGAACCATCGCCTGTTAGCACAACCACCTGCATATCTTCAGATTTATCAAGGCATTGTTTGTGTATCAGAATATCCAGCGCATCGCGAACTCCCTGAGCGCCAGCCGGTGCTGAGGCCATAGCAGTGTACAGCCAGGAGCCGCGAAACGGCGTGAAAGGATAGACCGATAATAACGTCATGCATCCGGCGGCATTCACGAATACTGACTTCTCGCCAATAATGTCATAAAGCTGGTTTATGGCTTCAAGACCGCCGCAACCGGCACAGGTCGGTGTACCGGTACCCAATAAATGTGTGGACGGCAGGTTTTTCATATGGCGATAAATGCATCCAGTGTGGTCAGTCATTTTTCGCGTCTCCGCTGTTATGCAGTTCTTCCCGCTCGACTCTTGCAACGGCCTGCAGTTTTCTCATTTCACGCAGCTCCTGTTCGGTATAGAGCCTGTCT
>NZ_CEZLMY010000094.1:0-3986 GCF_983033635.1 Psychromonas sp.
TTTCAGTTGCTCAAGTTAGTTAAGTTGACTCAGGAAAATACCCGCGAGTTTGTGCGTATCTTGTTTGATAAAGAAAATGTTTCAGCCAATTTACTCGATGTCATTGTTGCACGTACCGACGGTATTCCACTGTTTATTGAAGAACTGGTTAATATGCTTAAGCAAAAGGGCTTAGTGCATAAGTTAAACGGACTATTTGACTTTACCAGCCCGGATAAACTCGATGAAGTGCCGAGTAGTTTGCGCGACTCCCTGCAGCAAAAACTCGATACGCTCGTTTATGCCAAAGAAACCGCACAATTGGCTGCCACTATCGGTCGCGAATTTGATTATGACTTGCTGGTAGCCGCTTCAAATCACAGTGAAGCGCAGGTGCAGAACGATTTAAATGAGTTAATAGATGCCGAGCTTATCTATCAACAACGTAAAGTAAGTGGTGACAGTTATATCTTCAAGCATGCCTTGGTAAGAGATGCGGCTTACCAAAGTGCCTCTCACAGTAACCTTAAAAAGATACATTTAGAAGTTGCAAAAGTTCTGTCTGAAAAAGACGATAGCCAAAAGAATATAACAGCATCTCATTACGCAGATGCAGAAAAATATATAGAGGCGATTGAATATATCACTATTGCAATTAGAGAGTCGATTTCATTATCCAGTTTCATTGAAGCAAAAGCATTCTTCAATATGGCTGAAGTTTGGGCCGAAAAAGAAGTTAGTGAGGTATTGGAACTTAGGTTAGAACTATATAAAAGCATTTTCCCTGCAGCAATATCTCAAGATGGAATGGGAGCTGAAATTGTAGCCTATATAGGTAACCAAATTGTTGAGTTGGAAAAAAAGTTAAATATTAAAGGTGAAATCATTAGTGATGCGCTGTTTTTAAGCCAATGGGCTGAATTGCAGAACTTTCACTATCGATCTGAAACAAATAATGCAATTGTTTCAGGGGAAGCATCTTTAAAACTTGCTGAAAAAGATAGTCACCGACAACGTCAATTATTACTGCTTGCGCAAATGGTGCAAGTTTATACTTGTGCAGGTGATCTGGATAAGTCGATTAGTACAGGAGAGAAAGCGCTTAGTTTATACCGTGAGGAAGAAGATTCTAAAATGTACCATGAGTTTGGCTGGGATCCGAAATGTGTGGCACTCAGTCAAATGAGTCACACTCATGCGCTTTTAGGGGATATATCAAAATCATTTAAGTGTATAGAAGAAGCGAAAAAACATGCAGAGTTCTTAAATAGTGAAATTGACTTAGATATTATTCAAGCATTCGAAACTTTACTTTATTATTTGATTAGAGATAAAAAAACGATACAAATTAAAACATTAGACTTACATGATGATAGAGATTGGACTAAAGACAATTGGTTTAGGCTATTTGTTCAACTTGCAAAGGACTGGTCCGTTACGAAAACAGATATATCAAAATCATTCTGTTCAATGCTCTTATCGGACAATCGGGGAGGGCCTTTATTTTATTGGCTTCCCATGTGGCTAGAGTCTGAAATTAAGATTGGTAATTATGAGGAGATGAAAAAATTAATATTACCCTTGATTGAACTATCTGAACACAATGGCCTGATAGGACCAATCCCTATTCTTTTACGAACATTAGCTCTAATTGAAATTGAAATGGGAAGTAAAGATAAGGCTGAAAATTTATTTAAAGAAGCCTTAAAATTAGCAGGAAATCAAAGTGCACCTATGATGACGCAAGATGTAGCAACTCATTTTTCGAGGTTTTTAATAAACGAAAAACGTACAGATGAATCGCAACAACTGGTTCAAAAAGCTTATAAGAATATTAAGCAGAGTGAACGTATATATATAAATGAACATTAATTAATATTTCATTAACCCTAAAGTAGACACAACTTAGTTTCAACTTTGAAGTGCAACATTTGAGGACAGCCATACCTTTTTGACGGTTTTTATGAAAATAAAAAAGAATTGGATGTCCTGTTTGTTGGTTTGGAGCGCTTTAATTTAAGTTTGTAAGCAACTCAGAGCTTAATTTTTTATTACACTGTATTACAACAGCGCTCAATCCGGATGGCAATGGCTCACTTGTTATATTTTTACTGTGCCTACTTTTCCATCAATCTGTGTTATATGTTTTAAACGCTTTGTTTTCAACATCTTGCCAAATAATTTATGGTTTAAATCACCTTCCTGCTAATTTGATAAGCAGTACTGCCTGCAAGCCTCTAATAATCTATTTCATAACCCGTGTAATAAGGTGTAATAGTTTTTATCTGATAGAAAGGCTAATCTGTTTATCAACAGTCACTTTGCTTAGTTATTATTTCATTTGTTGTAAGCATAACGATTGTACAACTTAAGAAAAGAACCCAGAGGGACCTGGCGTTTGTTATAACTGAGTTTTACGCAAAAACGCAACTCCCTAGATTTGATATGCTGGAGATTGATAAAATGGAACAACTTGCTGTAAATGACAATCTAACGGGCTTAGCTAATCGTAATGAGTTTACGATCTCTTTTCAGAATTCAGTCAGAAATAATATGGAACAGTGTCGAAATTTCTCCTTATTAGTATTAAATCTGGATGGTTTCGAAGAAATCAATAATACATTTGGTCAGCAGTCGGGAGATCTAGTCTTAACCAGTTTTGCGAAGGTTTTATCTAATTGTATCCGCTATCGGGATCAAGTCTTTCGTTATGGTGCTGATGAATTCACTGTTATATTAAATGACTCTGACAAAAATTCGATGCTTGTTATTGTGGATCGTATTCAAAAGGCAATTGTCGATAATTCTTTGCTGTCCGAGTTTAGTGTCTCTTGCAGTATCGGCTGTGCCAATTATCAAAAGAACGATGACCTTGATAGCTTGTTTGAACGCGCAGAGCAGGCTTTATCTCGAGCTAAAACAGAAAGTGAAAATGACTTGGAATTATCGGCATGTGCAGTAGAAAATTAGTTAAAAACTACAATTGGACATACTGCATAATGAATTATTACAAGTGGCTTACAATGCCAGCTAAGCTTTAATTCGACTGGAATATTAAAGCCTCTATTTACTTGTAATAGACGGTAATAGATAATTTATATTGAATAGAGATAAAATTTACGATTACGGTTTTACTTAAAGAGAATTTTACGGACGAAGCTATTATGACAAAAATTATAAATACCAATACTGAAGAGCAGGTGATTTTGCTAATCCAGCATATCTTTGGTCGTCACCCTAGCACTTCGCACACCGTACTGATCAACCCTGACGCATCGCGTATGCACGCAACCATTTTATGGAATGGTGAAGACTGGTTATTACAAGATTCCAGCAGTAATGGTACCTATGTTAATGGTAAGCCTGTATTACACGGTACTAAACAACGCTTACGTAAGGGAGATCTAATCCATTTCGCCAGTCTGCTTGGCGATACTTGGAAAATGCTCGATGTTTCACCGCCAAAAAGCCTGCTAGTGCCAGTTACTCCCGGTTTAAAAACCATCGAATTAGCACATTTAGCCGTATTACCTAATGAAGAGTCTCCTGAAATCACTTTGTATGTGTCACCAAACGGTCATTGGGTTTGTGAAAGTCAGTCGGGAATATCGGTATTGAAAACGGGGGATCTAGTTGGCTGTAATGGACAAACCTGGCGCTTTATTGAAGCTAAAGCAAGCGAAGAAACACAATTCATTGAATCAAAAGAGCTTCCGAACTCGCCGCAGGTCGGTATTTTTTTCGATGTTAGCCAAAATGAAGAGCATGTTTCCTTTAAGCTCAAAATGGACGAGCAGGAATACGACTTAGGGCAACGCAACCACCATTATTTATTGTTATTATTGGCCCGTAAGCGTATCGATGATATGCAGACCGGAATAAGTGTAACGGAGCAGGGCTGGGTAGATAAAGCTGATTTAAGTAAGATGCTCGGGCAAAATGAGAATCATATTAATATCCAAGTCTACCGTTTAAGAAAGCAGCTCGTTGATATTTTACCTAAGTCA
>NZ_CEZLMY010000094.1:3996-8877 GCF_983033635.1 Psychromonas sp.
TGCCACAGGCGATAGAAAGACGTACTCGAGAAATTCGCTTTGCTTTCGATGATATTAAAATCACAGGCGGCACACAAATGACAGAACTCATATAACCGCCACAAAGAATGTTGAAATAGTTGCACCCTTCGGTGCGCGGGGGCTTTTTAGTTCTCGCGCACCGTTTTTTTTACAGTCTTATATTTATAAAAACATCCTGTTGTCGCTGCAAGTGTAAATCTTATACCAATCCTCTTAATGCTATGCTCTATTTGTGGAAGTTTGACGAATTGAACGCCAGTTCTGGTTTATGAGCGGTAAGCTCTGCGAACCCTGGTTCTTCAGTCGCGCCTATGATATTACGTGGTTAAAACCACACTTCCAAAAACAAAAATAGATCAGTTAATTTTGCGGATTGCTATTATTACGGTCAGCATAGTGTCTGACAGAGAAAAATTAATGAGTGATAGGCCTTAGTGAAGGGAAGGGGGATCATAAGTTAAAAGAAATTGAGTCTGGAGAGAAGGGCCATAAAGACCCTGTTTTTCAGTGTCGCAAAGCAATTGCGAGCCCGGTTTAAGTTAATCAGTTTATAAAGTTAACGCGTTGGCGCTAATATCTTAACGGCGTTTATATTTACGTTTTCTCGATTTTTTCTTTTCTACTTTATTTTCAGCCTGATCTGCCATCAGTTTTGCAACTGCAATTTTTTCAACGATTGCCATTTCCGGTGTTTCAACACTTAATGGGCCAAGCGCACCAGAGCGCAGTTCATTTAATAAAATGGTTGATACTTTGTAAATATCAAAATGCCCACCGGCACGTAAACAGCCTCGACGTAGTGCAATTGCTTCCATCAGTTCATGATCGCTTTGCGGCAGAGTTTCCAGTTCATAACGTTCTTTTAAACGCTCTGGATAGTTTTCTAAAAGGTATTCGGCTGCATAATAGGCGATATCTTCATATTCAATCGCAGTATCTTTGATCGCGCCGGTTACTGCAAGGCGGTAGCCGGAATTTACATTTTCAATTTTAGGCCATAAAAAACCGGGTGTGTCCGACAGCATAATGCCGCTTGGTAAACGAATACGCTGCTGCTGTTTGGTAACGGCCGGTTCATTACCTGTTTTGGCTATAATTCGGTCCGCTAAAATATTGATAATGGTTGATTTACCTACATTGGGAATGCCCATAATCATGGCTCGGATCTGTTTATCCTGGCTTAAACGGTTGGGTAACATCTGCTGACATAGTTTAGTTATCTGATGAACCTGTTCCGGTTTACTGGTGGTGATAGCAAGTGCTTTAATGCCCTGCTCCTGCTCTAAATAAGTTATCCATTGCTCGGTTATTGCAGGATCGGCTAAATCTGATTTATTAAGGACTTTGATACAGGGCGTTTTTTCGCGAATATGAGAAATTAATGGGTTTTCACTACTGTATGGGATACGCGCATCAACAACTTCAATAATGATATCAACTTGCGGTAATACCTCTTTGATCTCTTTGTGTGCTTTGTGCATGTGCCCGGGAAACCACTGAATCGCCATATTTAAAATTACTCATTTAAAAAAGAAGCCATTTTAACAGGCTTTAGCTTGAGTTGTGGCAATATTTTACGACTTGTCTATTCACTACTGAAGGCGTTACAGCTAAAATATAGCCATATTTAAATAAATTTAACATTGAAGGCAACGATGGCTTATATTCCAGGCAATTATAAAAGTTTAGAAAGTGATTATCGTGATAAAGCATTAAAACTATTTCCATGGGTTTGCGGGAAATGCGCACGTGAATTTGTTTATTCTAATTTGAAAGAGTTAACGGTTCACCATATGGACCATGACCATAGTAATAATCCTGCAGATGGTAGTAACTGGGAACTGTTATGTATTTATTGTCATGACCATGAGCATGATAAATATACCCAGGCAGATTTGTACGGTAGTACGGTTGAGGCGGGGGATGATTTACAAGCTAGCGCGACGTATAACCCGTTTGCTGATTTGATGAGTAAAATGAAAAAATAGTTTAAGACGTGTATCCCAAACTTACCTTTTCAAGTGGTTTGGGATAACGTTAAATTTCTTCCCTTTCAATTGAAATAACCACTCGACGGTTTTGCATGCGGCCCAATACATCCCGGTTATCCGCAACATGGTGTTTTTCACCATAGCCCGTCACCTGAATCTTTTCATCATCCATACCCAGTTGTGCAAGATATTCTTTTACTGATGTTGCACGTTGTTCTGATAATTGCTGATTGTGGTAACGCCCACCGTAGCTGTCTGAATAACCTGAAACAAGAACGACACTAATATTTTCATCATGCTTGATATAATCACCAATCATCTTCAAACGTTTTTTGGAAAATGTAGTTAGTTTTATGCCATTTTTATTGTATTTAAGTATGCTGTAAGCGATATCATCAAAATTATAGGGTAGTAATTGATCAATACAGTCATTGAACTCATCGTAACTGTTATTAAAGTTAACAGATGAAAGACCAATTGCGGTTATCTGGTCTTTGTTATACCAATCCTTAAAATAAAAAGTAGGGTATTGGCCTGACTCTAATTCATTTAACATACGCCAAGCGCTTTGGCGGGTGACATAACCATCAAATTGCTGATGGAATTTAACGGTATCAATTTTTTCACTGCCGTTACCAGGACGCCACTGTGGCGGTACTGATTTCAATGTAGCCATGCGTGTTTTAGGCATCGCCTGTCTGCTGTGTAATATAAAATCCAGGTTGATCTTCTTACTTGCTCTTGCTTCAAAATTAGCCTGACCATAACGTGGAATAGGGTGCTCTAGGGTGCACTGAATTGGTGTGGCATTAGAGATATACCAGAGTGAGTTATCAATGTCTGCAGAGTAGCTTTTATTGGCTGCATAAGAATAATTAAAGCAAAACAGCAATGTAATAAAGATGATTTTTTTCATAATTCGGCTCGTTATATTAAGACGTCTTAGTAAATATCGGCAACTCAAGATATTTCTTTAGCTAAATTTATGCTGTTTATCTCTCTTTCTGGCATAATTGCGATTCTTTTTTTGATCTTTGAGTAAACTATGGAAAATTTATTGGCCGCGCGTTTTCGTGGTTATTACCCTGTTATTATTGATATCGAAACTTCTGGTCTGAACTCTCAAACAGATGCAATACTGGAAATCGCAGCTATTTTACCTGCGATGGATGAGCAAGGTTACCTTTATTGTGCAGAGAAAATTCATTTCCATGTGCAGCCTTTTGAAGGTGCAAACTTAGATCCTAAGGCGTTAGAGTTTACCGGCATTGATCCCTTCAACCCTTTGCGTGGTGCTGTCGATGAGCGAGAAGCGTTAACTGAGATATTCAAGTTAGTACGCAAACATCAAAAAGATAATAAGTGTAACCGTTCTATTTTGGTTGCACATAATGCCTCATTCGATCAAGGCTTTATTAATCAAGCGACATTACGTTGTAATTTAAAACGCGTGCCGTTTCATCCTTTTGCGAGTTTTGATACTGCAAGTATGGCTGGATTGACGTTAGGACAAACTGTACTTGCTAAAGCTTGTGAGCAAGCAAAAATCCCCTACGACAATAATGAAGCACATTCCGCTTTATATGATACAGAAGTAACTGCACAACTGTTTTTCTATATGGTTAACAAATGGAAAGCATTGGGCGGTTGGCCTATCAACCCCTAGGTGGTTTTAAACAAACCATAAATAACGGCTTTAAATGGTAAGTAAGTGTTTACACATTTGTAATGTGTATACCCAAGCCACCTCAAGATGCAGGAATCAGCAAGTCGATAAATGATGAGATTCTAGGCAGAAGGTTGATGATCTAGTCACTCTAAATCAAAACCTTCTAACAACGAAGATCATCGTTTATCGCCTTGCCCTTCGGGAGTTTCGCCCGAAAGCTAGCACTGCGTTGCAACACTTGAAAAGGGAATAACCATTCTCATCATGTTGCGTCTTGTTCTAGCATCCTGGCGAAGCTCTGAATCTGCATCTTGAGGTCGTTTGGGTATATATGCTTGAAACTAGCTTGTTAGCACAAAAAAAATGCCACTCTTGAGTGAATGGCATTAGCTATATCGTTTGTTTGATAAGGGTATTAAATAAGAGTCTTAATTAGTACCCTTGCTCCTTAGTTAAATGACAAACTGGTTTACTTCATCGTTAATCACCTTGCCGATATCCGATAATTTTTCACTGGTTTTTACTGTTTCATTGGCAGCTACATTGGTAACTTCAGTTGCATCTGAAATATTCACAATATTACGGGCAATCTCTTCAGTAACGTTGGTTTGCTCTTCTGACGCAGTGGCTATCTGAATATTCATCTCAGAAATGCGCGATACAGAGCCTGAAATTCGAACCAGAGATTCGCCAGCTTCCCCAGCTTTTTGTACGCTAATATCACTGGTTTTCCGGCTTTCTTTCATCGATTCAACTGCACGTCGAGCACCGTCTTGTAAGCTTGCAATTTTGGAGTTGATCTCTTCAGTGCTCTCTTGGGTTTTACCTGCAAGGTTACGTACTTCATCTGCAACAACTGCAAAACCTCGCCCTTGTTCACCAGCACGAGCCGCTTCAATGGCCGCGTTCAAAGCGAGAAGGTTAGTTTGATCTGCAATGCCTTTAATAACATCTAATACCGTACTGATATCTGTTACTTCATGTTCCAGTTCGCCAATAACTTGCTCTGCGGTCGCGAGATTATCTGCCAGGCCTTGAATTGATGAGATTGCTTCATCGACCACTTTATTGATTACTTGACCTTCATTATCAGCATCTTGGGCCGCTTCTGCCGCGCCTTGTGCATTAACCGCAATTTGGCTTGCCGCCGCAGACATTTCCGCCACGGCAGTTGCTACCTGCTCTGTTTCATGTCGTTGC
>NZ_CEZLMY010000094.1:8887-14089 GCF_983033635.1 Psychromonas sp.
TCTCCATCTCTTTATGGCTTTGGCTAGATATGCTGTGCATTTGCCCTGAAATTGATGACATTTCATCAGAATGATTTTTAAAGTCTTTCATCATGTCATGAATATTGGCCACAAAGGTATTAAAGTGCTCTGCCAATTTACCTATTTCATCGCTACTTGTGATAGTTAAGCGCTTGGTTAGATCTCCATTACCTTGCGCAATATCCCGCATCGCAGTTTGTAATGTGCGTAGGGGTTTGGTTAGTTGAACCAGCAGTAAACTCAGCAGTACAACGGCAATAATAACTGCGAGAGGTGTCAGTGATAAAGCCAGATTACGAATCTCTTTCATTGACGAGAACGCCAGCTCTTTATTGATTTCAACCGCCAGATACCAATTAACCGATGGCACACCTTTAATTGGGAAAAATCCAACTAGAACGGTGCCTGAATCGCTGGATGCTTCGACCAGTTCAGGTTGAATGACTATCTTATCGTTTGCATAAAGATCACTAATGTTTTTTTCATTTAGCGCTTTGTTTTGATGAACTAAGACAGTCCCATCATCTGAAATCAGGTATACATGGCCGGTACCTGAAAAATCAACTAGCCCTAATGTTTGCGCAATAAAGTCAAGTGACAAGTCACCAGCTGCTACGCCAGTAAAATTACCATTTTTATTAATGGGAGCCATGCCTGAAATCAATACGCTGCCGCTTGTTGCATCTACATAGGGCTTGGTAAATGAAGCTGAGTTGAGTTGTTTAGTTTTAGTGTACCAAGGGCGTATACGTGGATCATAATCTGCGGGTAATGTTTCATTTGGATCATCCATTACCATGGTGCCTGATTCGTTGGCCACATAAACATATTCATAATTGCCTGCATTTTTAATCAGTGCCAGTTTGGATCTGTCCATCGAGGGGCTAATCTCACCAGTCGCTTCAGCAATTGCTTCAATGGCTTTTAATTTACTGTTCAGCCAGTTTGCAATATTACTCGAGGCAGTTTGCGAGGTTTCCTCAAGGTTGGCTTGCAGGTTGCTTTGAGTGTGATTCATGACCGTTATATAGTTAATCGAGGCTAAAACGATTAATGCAAAGGCGATAATTATACTGGCGGCAAGGGTGATCTTGCGTGAAAATCCTAAATTTTTCATGATAGTCCCTTTGAGCTTTTCTATAAGTTGTTGATTAAATTGCAATATGAATGAGTGTTAATGACGATATAAAGTCCTTTTATATCCAGCTGTTATTTTTGACCCTGTTTTAACTATGGTTGTGATCTATAGTTTGTCAATAGTGCACTATTCCATCATTATTAAAAAACGTTTATGTTATTGAATGTTAACGATTACAAACTTTATAAAAATCCATGTAAATGGCATGTTCAGTGGGCGTGAGTAATTGACTGCTATTGCTCTTTAATATAAAAGTTGAGTTAAATAATTCCCTTATACCTAGAAGCTAGTCACTTCTCGGCTTGCTCATTTATGCCTTTCCAAGTAGTTTGGGTATATACTTTCTTAACAAAGTTAACGCCATCAATTTCATTAGGAACAATTTTAATGCGTGAAAAAGTAAAACGGACACCTGCACAATGGATAGATATTCTTTCTAAAAAAGAGTTACCAGCTATTACGTCAGTCGCGAGCATGCTTGATAAGTTTTCAAATGATGACATCTCTTCAATTCCCAAATTAAGCAAAGCAATTTTACATGATCAAGCGTTATCCTCTTGTGTATTAAAAGTAGCCAATAACTGTAACCGCGTTTCATATAGAAAAGTCACTACTGTTTCTCGAGCTTCAATTGTACTTGGTATTCAAGCGATTAAAAATATCTGCTTAACGTCAAAAATATTAGATGGATTATTACAAAGCAAAAATTTGGGACCTGAGGTATATAACCGTTTAACTATGTTAATGGCAAATGCTTTTTATGCCGGATTATTAGCAAAAATGATGGTGCCTGACTATGGGGATGATACACAAGAGGAAGTTTATTTAGCAGCCATGTTATATCATATTGGAGAAACATCATTCTGGAGTACCGGTAGTGATATGGCTGAGCAGTTAATTAAAGAGGTTGATTTACCTGAAAAGGAATTCCGGCAATATTGCACCTCAATAACAGGTATTCAATTTAAAGATCTCAGTATAGGTTTGGCTAAAACCTGGCACTTAGGTGAATTATTAATTAAATCTTTAGATCAGCCTGAAAGCCGAACTATTGAGATGCAGACAATTAGTTTAGCGAATCAACTCAGTGCTGCGATTGCGACTCCTCCTAATAAAAAAAGTGATTTTGATCGGTTGTTAAAAAATATTAGTCAAATAATGAAAGTAGATGTTAAGCATCTAAAAGAGCGAATTGAAGAAACGAGACGTTTAGCTATTGAGTTACTTGGATCATATGGCGCATCGGTCTTAGAAAGACATATTAAAGTATTACCTAAAGAATCTGATTTTACTGATCAAGTAAAACAATCAGCGCTATCACAAATAACACAGGAACAAGCATTATTATCCGCTTTAAAAACATTAACCAAATTGACTAAAAGCAGCCAAAATATCAATGAGTTTTTAACTTTCACTTTACAACAGGCTGCGATCATTATTGGTTTTGACCGTTGTTCATTTTGGATTTTAAGCAGTAATAAAAGTTGCGTGGAATCACGAACATCATACGATAATCGTGGGCAGGCTGAAACCTTCCGCAGTTCAATCACTGTAAATGAAAGCATGAATATTGTTAGCCATGTTTTAGAGATGGATAATGCTGTACTGGTGAACGATCACCGAGATCCGAAATGGCGCAATTATGTCACTCTTGAAATAGACAAATTGGTAGGCAGAGGAGCAATTTGTTTTGCTCCAGTAAAAATTGAAGACAAAATGATAGGCGTGATTAGCGCACAGGTTTTTGATAAATCCCAAAAGATAAGTGAAGATGATTTTTCACAGTTTAGTTTTATTGTTGAACATCTTAATATGTGTCTGAGTATGCTATCTCGTCGTTAGCTATATTAATGCCATGTTTCTGAGAATGGGAGGAAAGTCCCATTCTACTTCAAGATGCTAATTCAGAGGCCAGCTCGGATAGCAGGATAAGGCGTAACATGCCTCGAATATGGTCACCTCTTGGTTTGCCGATTATTGTATCTTGAGGCAGATTGGGTATATAACAAAATATCTACTGAACTAATTGTGGCGCTTTTAAATTGAATATGCCGTCTGTTAGCTGCTTGTGATAAGCATCAGCCTTATCTTCTAAAACATCTTCATTGTTGATCAGTTTTTTTCCATTTATTAAACCTTTTTGTAAGATAAGATCTAAATTAATTGGAAACTCTTTTTCTGTATTTTCCTCTTTTGCTATTAGTGCCCAAATGTAAGCTTGTGCAAATTGTTTATTTTGGTAAAAGATAGTCATAATTGAAGTAAATATATTTTGGGGAAGCTCATCTAACGATTTACTTTCTCTTAATGCTTTATAGAACAGATTTAATGAAAGTTGAGGATCTTCTGTAGAATAGATAGTTGCAAGCTTGGCTAATAGCTTAATATCTTTTAAATCTTTTTGATTTGCTGCATTTAAAAAAACAGTTCTGGCATCTAAGTCTTGGTAGCGAGTCCATAAATAATAGGCAAGATGGGGATCTTGAGTTCCTTTGCTCTCTTTTAGCACAGCTTTCATCAAATTTTGTGCCGCTAAATAGTTTTCAAGACGAAGCTCTTTTCGTTCTTTATTACGGGTAAACTGCAGAAATAGTGTTAATTCAAGACAAGATTCATAGTTATCCAATTCAGTAAGCAAAGCACGAGTATGGGTTTGATTTGGTTCAATTTTATCATAATATCTAGCACGAATAAGACTTGTTCGTTTATAACGACAGTCACCAATTTGATGCAAGTCACTGCAAAGCTCTGGATATGATTTACAGATATTTGCTAAACCATCTTCTTTATTAGGGATACAAGATATGGTCGCGATTAATGCGATTAGAATTAGCGTGCTTTTGAGTATCTTAGTAATCATGAGTAGAATTCTTCCATTAAATCAATATACTTAGCATAGTTTAATAGTAACATTCTAATACAACAATAGGTGATCCTTGTGTCAAATTTAACTGAGTATGCAAAAAACATATCGCCGTCACTTTATAAGCAATTAAAACAAGTTATCGAAACAGGAAAGTGGTTAGATGGTAATAAACTAAGTGAGCAACAAAAAGCCCATAGTATGCAGTTGGTTATGGCATACCAAAGTTTATTTAATGAGCAGCCTGATCATTTCAGCATTGCTAAAGGTGGAGAGATCCACATGCAAAATAAAAAAGAATTAAAAACAAAATTTTCACAGCCAAGCATTTCAGATATTCACTTGATAGATTTATAAAAAGTATTCCGCTATTTTCTTTTCGATTTTCAAAATAAGAAGTAAGCTCAATATATCGTTAAGTAAAAAGGCGTTTCTTATATGTCGAAAACTCTTATCGTTTTTATTTTCCTATCCTTATTTACTGTAGTAACACTTGCCGAAGTGTATAAGTGTGCAGATGGCGATTCAGTTCGCTTTTCAACGGAAGCCTGTGATTCAGAATTTTTCGACCTTGCCTTGGCTGAGCAAACTCCGCATGAAGAGCTAACTCAAGAAGAGTTCATTGTACCTGTTTACCCAGGTTGGAAAGGTGGGTGGAAGAAAATAAAAGAGATAAAATTAGAGCAGTTTTTTGAAATTGAATATATCCCTAACTATCCGCAGCAAAGTGACATAAAGGCATTTATTAACCAGCAAACGTTAAGCAATATACCACAATCGATGACCATTCATCATTTTGCGCTTTCTATTGCAGGTATTATTGACAGTATTTGTGAAAAGGTTTTATTTTCAGACTCAGAAGTTAATAAACAAACACTCAACAGCGTCTACTATGGCCAATATGTTTGCTCATTAAGACGTGATAGTAAAAAAGGTGAGTTGGGTTTATATAAAATAATACGTGGTGAAAAGAGTGTGTACATGTTAATTATGAAGTGGAGTGTCGCTCCTTTTATAATGGAACCGGGAAAAGAGCCCGCTATCTTAAAAAATAGAGAAATGAAAAATAGCTTAAACAGAGCGAAAAAATACTTACAGCAAGATGTTAAATTGTGTAAAGGCACTATGTGTTATTAATTGAAGTTTAAATGGAAAAAACAAAAAAGCCTCTCAATTGAGA
>NZ_CEZLMY010000095.1:0-6561 GCF_983033635.1 Psychromonas sp.
TGAACTTGAAATGCGTTTAGCTTCCGGTAATTATGACACTTACTTAACAGGAATTAATGTTCATATAAAGGATCCAGATAGTTTATTCCGACCATTACTTAGCTGTGATGCAACAATATTAGAGGGTAACTCTAGCCAATGGTGCAGTCCGGAAGTACAAGATTTATTAGATTCAACTTTGTTAGAACCTAACTTTATCAAACGCATTAAAAATTATTACCAACTGCAAGATATCGTTCAGCAGGAGCGCCCGTATTATCCGATCGCTCATGTACTACGGTTCGATGCATTTAATCAAAATATATCAGGTTTACACGTTAATGCGTTAACGGGTATAGATTTCCAAAATGTTAGAAAAATAGAAGCCCAGTAATATGCTTAATTATCTGTTTCGTCGCCTCAATTTGTTGTTCATTACTGCGTTTATTCTGTCCGTTATCGCATTTATATTGACCTATTGGTCAAGCAAAAACACATTAGCAGATGCAGATGCAGGTTACATTATTCAGTATGTTAAATATATGTCCGCTATTTTACAGGGAGAGTGGGGATTATCTTCTATTGATCAGCAACCTATGCTGATTAAGGGCTTAACTGCGTTTGCATCCACACTTGAGCTGTGTTTTATTGCATTTATCACTGCCAATATTATTGCCATACCACTTGGTATATTCGCAGGACTTAACCGTAACAGTTTGCTTGATTATTTGATCATGACAATTGCACTGATTGGTCTTGCGTTACCCGTATTCTGGCTTGCTGTTATTACAACCATGTTACCTAGGTTACTCGGAATTCCACTGCCGATTGACGGTGGTATCAGTCCTGTTTTTGAAATTCCAGTGGTTTCTGGTTTTATTCTTCTTGATACACTATTGGCCGCTGATACATATCAGTTAGATGCCTTTTTCAACCGCTTAGCGCACCTGATTCTGCCATCTTCTGTTTTATCCCTTTTCCTAATAACTGAGATTATTCGTTTAACACGACACTCAATCACCATGGTGATGAAAAGTAATTATGTAAAAGCGGCATACGCTAAGGGTCTGAGCAGAAAAGAGATTGTTTTTCGCCATGTACTGAAAAATGCATTACCACCTATTATTCATCAATTAAGATTACAATTAAGTACGATTATCTCCTTTGCGATGGTAATAGAGATTGTTTTTTCTCTGCAGGGTTCGGGGGTCTGGTTATTGAGCAGTATTAAAGAAGGTGATTACCTTGCCCTGCCTACTGCTATTCTTATTATTTCTGGATTCATTTTGTTATCGAGTATTTTTATCGATATATTACTGATGATTATTTCACCAATCAAACGGAAATCTTTATATGTTGATTAATAACGAATTCAATGAGGAAAAAATCCAATCACCATTGCAATATACATGGTCAATATTTAAAAGAAATAGTTTAGCGATTACTGCGATGTGGGGAAGCTTAATTCTGATATTAATTACCCTATTTGCTGATTATATTGTGCCTTATGCTCCCTCTACACAATATGTAAAACATTTACTATTACCGCCATACTGGGTTGAAGGTGGAAATTCAGCTCATATCTTAGGCACAGATGATTTAGGGCGAGATTCATTAGCTCGTTTAATTCAAGGTATTCAATTGACCCTTGGTGGCGCACTAGCGATAACGATTGCTGTTTCCATCTTAGGGTGCGTAATCGGTGCAACAGCTGCGTTAACTAAAGGGTTAAAAGCAAGTATTTTACATCACCTACTCGATGCACTTTTAATTATCCCAACATTGCTTACCGCACTTATTTTAATTGTTATGTTCGGACCTAGTTATGAGAACAGTCTGATTGCAGTGTCCCTTTCTCTGTTGCCGCAATTCATACGTGGCATATATATCAGTATTGAAAATGAATTAAACAAACAGTATATAATCTCCTTACGCCTTGATGGTGCGACCAATGTACGTCTATTACGTTTTGGGATATTTCCAAATATTCTAGAGCCAATTATCACCTTGTTAAATCGTATTTTTACCATGGCAATATTAGAAATTTCTACACTTGGATTCTTAGGCTTTGGTACACAATTTTTAGATGTTGAATTAGGGGCATTAATTGCCAGCAGCATTGTTCTTATCTATTCATCACCCTGGCTTGTTTTCTTTCCCGGTCTTGCAATTTTTATTATTATCTTAGTTTTTAATATATTTACTGAGGGTTTACGTCACGCAGTGATTGAAGGAGAAGATCTATAATGGCGTTACTTGATATACGTAAATTAAGTATCGATATTTCAACCGCACAAGGCAAAGTGCGTGTTATTGATAAAGCTTCATTAACGATTGTTGATGGATCTATTCATGGTTTGGTTGGAGAGTCTGGATCAGGAAAAAGTCTGATCGCCAAGGCAATTTTAGGCTTACATAATGCCAATTGGACAGTGACTGCGGATCGTATGTTTTTAGGAGCAACTGATTTAACAAAACTCTCTGCAAACGATCGCCGTAAAATTATGGGCAAAGAAATTGCCATGATATTTCAGCATCCAAGATCATACTTAGATCCAAGTAAAAAAATATTTTCACAAATTAAAGAGGTACTGCCGACTACTTCTGTCAAAAAACTGTTTTTAAGTAAAATAAAACGCGTTCCTGAACAATCGACGCAACAGAGAATAAAAGAGTTATTACATAAAGTCGGAATTCAAAACGATCAAACGGTTTTAGCAAGTTACCCCCATGAATTGTCAGAAGGAATTTGCCAGAAAGTGATGATAGCAATGGCAATTGCGAACAATCCAAGCTTAATAATTGCCGATGAGCCGACAACCGCTATGGAAGCCGTTACCCGGGCACAAATCTTTCGTTTACTGTATAAATTAAATCAATTACACAGTACGACGATTTTATTATTAAGTAATAACTTCGGCAGTATCAGTAACTTATCAGATTACATCACTTTGATTTATAGCGGTCAAACTGTTGAATCAGGCAGTTACAAGCAAATAATCAATAGCCCAATGCACCCTTATACAGAAGCTATGATTAAAACAATATTGGAGTTTGATGAATCTATTAGTCATAAAAGCCAGTTATACACGCTACCGGGTAACATACCATCAGCTAACCAGTTACCTATCGGTTGCCGCTTAGGACCAAGATGCCCGCGAGCACAACGAAGCTGTGTAACAAACCCTGAACCTTTAAATTTCAAAGGACATGTGATCAGTTGTCACTTTCCAACATTAGATGAAAACCAACATGCAAACACTTCTCAGCGTAAGTAATTTATGTAAAAACTATAAACGTAGCGCCCGATTTTTATCTTCTGGTTTCAGACAGGCGCTTGGCCCGCTAAGTTTCACCTTAGAACGAGGTCAAACATTATGTGTTGTTGGAGAAAGTGGCTCAGGAAAAAGCACGTTAGTGCAGATGATTGCAGGCTTGATTTCACCCAGCTCGGGGGAAATTTACATTAAAGGTGAAGCACTTTCGAGTCTATCTCAACAGGAAAGGTGTAAATCCATTCGTATGATATTTCAGGATCCAAGTGACTCACTGAATCCTAAAGCAACTATAGGCAGAATATTAGCGGCTCCGTTGGAACTTAATACCAATTTCAGCACCATTGAAATAGATGAACAAATTCATGAAACCTTGAATTTGGTCGGTTTATTACCTGATTATCTCGATTTTTACCCAAATATGTTATCAAGCGTACAGCAACATAAGGTAGCACTAGCACGCGCTATGATCTTAAACCCAGATATCATCATCGCCGATGAAATCTTAGCAACGTTGGATATATCACTGCGTTTTAAAATAGTTAACCTATTATTAGATATTCAAGAAAAAAGAGGGACCAGTTATATATTTGTGGCGCATAATATGAACTTGGTACGCCATATGAGTGATCAAACTATTGTGATGCACAATGGCTTAATCGTTGAAAACAATCGTACCGAAGAGATATTTAACCGCCCACAAGCTGCCAGTACCAAACATCTTTTACAGAGCCATCAACCAGATTATAGAAAATAGTGCTAAAAGCATTTGATTTATTGTTAATTAGATGATTTTATTACTAATATATAAAGAGGTATATCTAAAAAAACGTTACAGTTGCTTGCTATATAATTTAGATTTAAATTGCGATTAAAATCATGGGGTGAATTTCGATGAACGATTACAAAAAAAGTCTCTGGGTAAGTAACTTTATTATCATATTATTCGCAATTTTGATCACTTTTGTCATAAAGTTCATATTTAATCCGCTTTTATTGCAGCAGCAAGAGTTAATTTCGCAAAAACTTAACTTACGTGAAATGTCAATAGTAACTAATGTAGCTCAGGTAAACCTACTTGTAGAATATGAACTATTTGATTATATTAAGATCAGCAACAGTAAACAGCCTAAGCCATTGATCTATAAAAACAACCAGTTAGAGATATTATCTTATTTATTGCCAATTTCATCCACTACTGTTATTTCAAACAACGGAAATCAATTAATTGAATATAAAGCTACAAGTAGCCGTCTGTTAGCCCTCCTGAAAAAAATTCTTTTTACGATTTATACGACACTGATAATTGCATCAACAGTTATCAATATTATTTACTATCGCCTGTTTAAAGGTATTGAAATAACGCTTGTGCATGAAATATCTGATGAAGATTCAACACCCAGTCCATTTGCTAAAGTATCAGAACAATTACATGAACAGAAAAAATTATTTCACCGCGCCTTGCAAAACCAAGAAAAACAGATTGTATTACTTGCACGACAAGTGAACATGGATAATCTAACGGGTCTTAATAACCGCCATGCATTTCGCAAGGAATTGACCGAAATATTAAGTGAAAATGGCGAACAAAAACACGCAATATTATTTATTATTCGAGCGAGTGAATTAAATTCAATTAACTCGCAACGTGGTTTCCAGCAAGGTGATGATTACATCGTTAATATTGCCAATATTGTTAGCAAAGTAACAGATCGAACTACCGCTATCTCCGTTTTCAGAATCAGCGGATCCGATTTTGCACTTATTGCCCGTGAAATGAGTGTCAGTGATGCACAAAACATTGCTAAAGATTTAAAAACTCAATTCGATCAATACCAAGCGCTAAATAAATTAGATAGCATTGCTTATAACGGTATATCTGCAATCATTTCGGGGCAGTTACCAGAACAAGTTTTAGCCAGAACCGATATGGCGTTAGCAAAAGCGCAAACTGACGGAGTAAATAGTTGGGCATTTGAACAACAAGATTGCGATGACAGCCAGTTTGGTGAGCAACACTGGCGTCAAATTATAGATGGAATCATCTCGAAAAGAGCCTTAATGTTATTACATCAACCTATTCAGGCAATACATCGTAATATGAAAGGTTATCAAGAAATATTTACCCGTTTCATTGGTGATAATAACAATATGATCCCCACAGATACGGTATTTGCCATGGCTCAACGTACTGATATGATAGTGAAACTTGAGCAACTTATTTTAGAAACGGTAGTAAGCCAATGTCGTCATAAAACAGATGGTAGCTGTCGCTGGGGAATAAATGTCACCAGCTCTGCGATGCAAAATAGCAGCTTTATTGTTTGGTTGGAGAGATTGTTATTACGAGAACCCAACATAGCGGCATCTCTGATCTTTGAAATGCAGGAAGAAGTACTTGATAGTAACCTTGTTGCTAGCAAACGTATTTTTGATATGCTTAAACGAACGGGGACGCGCTCGGCAATTTGCAATTTCGGTAAGGGCATCGGTTCATTTCGTTTATTCAAAGAGCTTAAACCCGATTTTGTAAAAATTGATGCAAGCTTAATTAGTAATATCGAACGTGACAGCGCTAATCAGCAATTTGTGCGTATGATAATAGATGTGGCGCATCGCATGGACTGCCGTGTTATTGCAGAAGGCATCGAACACCTAGAGCAGAAACAGATTCTTGAGAATATGTACATTGATGGTATTCAAGGTTTCTTAATCGCCCGTCCCAGTCCCCTTTAAACAGTGTTAAGTTCACTTTCCCTTCCAGCTTAATCGCCCTACTTCCAATGTAGGGCTTTGCATCTTAAAATACTTTTTGTACAATGCGCGCCTAGTATAATAACTCCGTTCAATTCAAGGTCCCATCATGTCCGAGATTCTTACAAAAAAAAAGCAATTCACCCTAAAAAAGCTTAATAAAGGTTTACGTCGTTTAACGGGGCAAGCAATTTCGGATTATAATATGATCGAAGACGGTGATCGTATTATGGTATGTTTATCTGGCGGCAAAGACAGCTTTACCATGCTTGATATACTACTTGAATTACGTGCAGCAGCACCCATTGATTTTTCGATAGTAGCAGTCAATTTAGATCAAAAACAACCCGGTTTTCCTGAGCATATTTTACCTGAATACCTAGAAAAAATAGGTGTTGAGTACAAGATTGTTGAAGAAAACACTTATAGTATTGTGCAGGACAAAATTGAAAAAGGTAAAACAACCTGTAGTTTATGTTCTCGTTTAAGACGTGGCATTTTATACCGTACTGCAAAAGAGTTAGGCGCAACTAAAATTGCCCTTGGCCACCAC
>NZ_CEZLMY010000095.1:6571-11117 GCF_983033635.1 Psychromonas sp.
CACCGTGATGATATGCTGGCAACACTGATGCTAAATATGTTTTTTGGCGGCAAGCTAAAATCCATGCCGGCAAAATTAGTTTCAGATAATGGCGAGCATGTTGTTATCCGCCCTCTTGCTTATTGCAAAGAAAAAGAGATAGAGCAATATGCAGAGCTTAAACAGTACCCCATCATTCCTTGTAACTTATGTGGCTCACAACCTAATTTACAACGTCAAATCACTAAAAACATGCTCAATGAATGGGATGACAAATTTCCAGGTCGTTTAGAGTCTATGTTTACAGCAATGCAAAATGTTGTACCCTCGCATCTTTGTGATACGACACTTTTTGATTTTAAATCTATTACTAAAGACTCCGGAATTATAAACGGGGGCGATATAGCTTTTGATAAAGAAGATGTACAGCACACAATTGAGGAAACGAACTCAATAGAAGCACAATACTACAGTCAACAGCAAACACTGGAAATTAAAGAACTAACTTAAAAAATATTTACTATATAGCTTAGAAAATCGAATAAATATTATTGATTAGGTTTGTTTTAGATCAGTTTATTGTTTTTTACCCTAATTTAATTACAGTAAGTTGTAAAAATAAGTAGGTTTCGGCAAATAGTCATTTATAATCAACACAGTTTTAATAATTTTAATTAATAACAATGGAGAACACCATGAGAACACCTCTTGTAATGGGTAACTGGAAATTAAACGGTACTAAAGAATCTGTATCTACTTTAATCAAAGGCATCGAAACTGCTGCTGACGCTGCAACAAACGTTGAAGTTGCTGTATGCCCACCAGCTATCTTTATTGAACAAGTTGCAGGCTTAGTAGCTGATAACAGCATTGAGTTTGGTGCTCAAGATGTAAGTACAA
This sequence comes from Psychromonas sp., assembly GCF_983033635.1. Taxonomy (NCBI): domain Bacteria; kingdom Pseudomonadati; phylum Pseudomonadota; class Gammaproteobacteria; order Alteromonadales; family Psychromonadaceae; genus Psychromonas; species Psychromonas sp. The sequence continues at coordinate 7,451 of NZ_CEZLMY010000095.1, forward strand.
ATGTTGAAGGTGCTTACACTGGCGAAACATCTCCAGTAATGGTTAAAGAGTTTGGTGCTAAATACAGCTTAGTTGGTCACTCTGAGCGTCGTCAATACCATAACGAAACTGATGCTGTTGTTGCTGCAAAATTTGTTGCTATTCAAGCACACGGTTTAGTTCCTGTATTATGTATCGGTGAAACGCTTGAAGAACGTGAAACTAACGTTACAACTACTGTTGTTGAAACTCAACTTAAAGCAGTAATCGACGTTGCTGGTATTGATGCGCTTGAAAACTGTGTAATCGCATACGAACCAGTTTGGGCTATCGGTACTGGTAAAGTTGCTACTTCTGAGCAAGCTCAAGAAGTTCACGCTCATATCCGTTCATGGTTGGCTGAGCAAAGCAAAGTTGTTGCTGAAAAAGTACAAATCCTTTACGGCGGTAGTGTTAAAGCTGCAAGTGCTAAAGAGTTATTTTCACAAGCTGATATCGACGGTGGTTTAGTTGGTGGTGCTGCATTAATTATTGAAGAGTTTGCTGGCATTATCGAAGGCGCTAAATAAGCCTTTTATACTCAACAAATAAACACAAGGCGCTTTTAAAGCGCCTTTTTTTTACTTTTTCACTTACAAACTTCAGCCCTATTTACACCTTATTCATCTTAGTAGAATGCAAGATATACATCTCTCTCTATTTACTCTATATTATATTTAATAATATCCATTAATTATTGACAATATATGTCATGATCATGATATGATTATTTATAACATTTTTTTTACAACTATCTTGGAGAGCGTATGAATTCACCTATGTTTAATACTCAAACACAAACTCAAGGCCGCACTGTCTCAATTAACAAAGTGCTGAAAAACACTTATATTTTGCTGGGTATGACGCTGGCCTTCTCTGCATTAACTGCAACTATCGCAACTATGATAAATATTGGTTCAACAGCTTCATTAGTTCTTATGCTAGTGGGTTTTGCTCTGTTATTTGTCGTTTCTAAAACAGCCGATTCCAGTAAAGGTCTGTTCTGGGTATTTATGTTCACAGGTGTGATGGGCGCATCACTGGGCAACATGCTGAATCATTATTTAGCGATGGAAAACGGTGCTTCACTGATTATGCAGGCATTAGGCTCGACGGCACTTATATTCTTTGCCCTGTCGGCTTATGTATTAACATCACGTAAAGACTTCTCATTTATGGGCGGTTTCTTGATGGCCGGTATGATTGTTGTAATTATCGCCATGATTGCAAATATCTTTTTACAAATTCCAATCATGCAGGTGGTTATCAGCAGCGTTGTAGTATTAATCATGTCAGGTTTCATTCTTTTTGATACCAGCCGTATTATTAACGGTGGCGAAACAAACTATATCCGCGCAACTGTTTCGCTATATTTAAATCTGTTTAATCTATTTATCCATCTATTACACTTATTAAATGTTTTAGATGATTAATTATCTCTACCTTATTAATAAATAATCTCTGCGATAACATTGCCTTGGCTATTAACGCCAAGGCAATATCAAAAATTAAAAATCAACACACCAAAAAATATTATCCCTTCACGTAACGAATCTGTTTGCAAATTTAGCTATGGTTAACGCTGCACGTTACTATCGCCAATAGTTTACAGCTGCCCATCGCTGATCGTCTGCGTGTGACTATAAGCCATTTTAGATAAATTCCTCACCGCCCAGCGAAAACCTTTCCCTTTTTAAACAGATTAGCATTACATTTGATCATTAAATTAAAACAAAAAAGCCCCAACCGTGAGGCAGAGGCTTACTGTTGTCGTTCTTAGAAGAGTATTGTTAGTTCAAGAACGGACTGTTATTTGCAATTTTACCCGGTGCTGCGGTAATTGCGCCGTTAAGAACATAAACGGCAAGTCCGGCATCACCCCCCGTTGTCACATTAAAGGAGATACTGCTGCCATCGGTGGTAATACTATTACCTGTCACGGCATCAATATAGGTACCAGGTAAGACATTTCTGAAACTGAAGCTTGCCTGACCTACACCAACCAGAACAAATGAGTCAATATCAACTCCACCTACATTACCGACAAAACGACGACGGTAACGTGCCCAGCCGCCGTCAGCATCAGCAACACTATACTGCCCCATCTGCAGCGCCGGAATTGCGTGGCGTATTTTGTTCAATCCCATTAAATGCTGCGCTAAATCATTACTCAAGGTATTGCTTACTTCACCGCTTGCTTGATATTCACCAAAATTACTTGCAGTCACCGTCCCTTGTAAATGATCACCAAAGTATGAACGCCCTGTTTTCTCTAATGACATTTCAGTTCCTTGGCTGCCGCCACCAGGCCAGTCATTTGGTTTATCCGCTGCAAACTGAATTTCCGAACCGTAATAAACAATTGGAATCCCACGGAAAGTAAAGAGCATTGACCATAATGGCGCAAAATCCCCCTGATAACGAGTTTCACCTTTATTTGGGCCATAATCATGTGAATCAGCATACCAGGTCAGGAATGTTGCATCGTTGTATGCAAAATCATTACCCAATGCGGCGTTATAACCGCCACCATGGCCATTAGTGAAGCCATTATGAGACACCATATCAATCACTGAAAAATGGTATTCTGCATCACCGTTGGGTGCCATTTCACTGTAATCAGGCGTGCGGTACTCATTGCCGTTAAGCATATGATTATCACTGCTTACATCAAAGTTATTATTGTCCCAGGTGTAGTTCTGCTGACGTAACTGCGACGTTTTATCCGTAATATTACCAACAAAGTTTGCCACTTCACCGAACATAAAGAAATCAGAGCCACCACGTGCAGATTCGCTTTCTTTGGCGATGCGGTTAAACTCGGGCCAGTACATATCGTTGAGCGTTTTCTTGTCAATATGCATTACGGTATCAACCCTGAAACCATCAAGGCCCATACGGATATAACGTCCATATGCCTCGACAAGATAATCACGTACTGCTGGATTCTCTGTATTTAAATCTGGCAGATCTTCATGAATATTATTCAGATTTGCATTTGGATAAACATCAAACGAATCTTCACTTCCAAAGCCCTGGCTGTGGAACCATTGTTTAGAATTTTTGTATTCTTCATAAGTTAGAGGACGGCCTTGATAGTTATCCATAGTATAAACATAGGACTGATTTGACGGCCATTGATACTTCATAATCCCCTGCGCATCAACTTGGTCCAAATCATAGTTAGCTATATCAGTCGCATTAAACGGACGACGACTTGGAATGCGTTGATAAGGCGGAATGGGTTCACCATCAATAGTACCTGGAGATGTTAAACCATCATATTCCCAACCATTTGGAAATTGCGACTCACCTGCTAGGTACTTAGCTTCATCCCAAACCCAACCGGCCCACTCATCAGGAAGCGGGAACAGCTTAGGATCGCTGTTATATTTGATTTCAGCTTTACCCTTCACACCTAAACGGCCTGTATGGTTAAGTACAATATCGAGGTAAACTTTCATATCACGCGAATGCGCTTCTTCAATAACACGTTGGAAATCAAAACCAGGAGAAAGCAGGCGCTCATCTTCTTTGGTAAAGTCGTAAGCGTGATAGCCGTGATAAGCTAAATCGCCTGCATTTTGTACAACCGGCGTTATCCAGATAGCAGTAAAACCAAGGGCTTTAATGTAATCCATTTTTTTAA
>NZ_CEZLMY010000095.1:11127-13707 GCF_983033635.1 Psychromonas sp.
AGACCTTCAAAATCACCGCGCCATGTCACATCTTCAGGACCGGTAAAACCATCATCGATGATATCATCAGTGCTGCGTTCTTCAGTCCATGAACACCAGTTATCACCAACAGTATTCTCCGCATTACCATCAAACCAGCGTGTCGTAAGTAAGAAGTAGATCGTTTCCTGGCGAGGATCGAAACGCGTAATATTCACTTTGCCGATACGGTAACTAAGTGAAGATTCTTGTGCATTACCCGCATTATCAACAGCAAGTACATTGATAGTGGTATTGCTACTAATATCGAATGTCTGACCGCTATACACTGCGCTTAAGCTTGTCACTTTGCTACCATCCAGCGTAAAGTAAAGCGTTGGACTCGCATCACGGTTATCATTAACGCTTAATGTAACAGCGACGGCAGTTTCAGAATGACCCGCAGGTGGCGTCGCTATAATAACGGGCGCAGTACTGTCTTCATTTAAGGAATAGGTAAATTCAGCAACTGCTGATTGATTTAAATCATTATCAATCGCGATCACTTTGACAAGCGCATCAACCACACCGTCACTAATATCGGCAATACTTATTGCTTGCGTATATAGCGTTGAACTTGTTGTTGGTGTACTACCATCGAGCGTGTAATAAATAGCTGCGTTAGGATCTCTATCTGTAGCCGCTAATGCAATATTCAGGTTACTTTGCTCATAGCTACCTGCAACAGGTGATGCAGATATAACGGGTGCAGTTTTGTCTGAAACATCACACAGGTCCATACTCACCCAGCTATTATTTTGATAACAGGGCGCTGCCGCAGCAAAACTTAAATCAGCTGTTTGACCTGCACTGCCATTAAAGATAACTTGCGCCGTCTCTACTTGCTGTGAAAAATCATATTTATACCAACCATCACCCAAAGACACCAGCGCTTCACCCGGCCAAGTCGTTGCAGTTAATGCAGGCAGAACATTCCAATAGTGAATATTAGGCGTACTATGATTGGCACTATTTTGATAATAGATAACCGTATATTGATCCGGATTAGTTGCGTTGATGGTGTAATTATAGGTTGTGATCGCGCTGTTTTGAGACGCATCAATAGCCAGTATAGTTAATACCAGATCAACCCCATTTTCAGTCACATTTTCGGCAGAGAACGTCTCGCTGTTACAGTTCATTGACAGCTCAGTTGGCGTTGTGCCATCGGTTGTACAATATAACTGTGGATCCGAGTCTTGATTATCAGTGACACTTAAGCTAATTTGCTGGCTAGCGTTATAAGTTCCCGTAGCAGTGCTTACAGCCACTACAGGTGCTTCAGTATCCTCGACGACAAGTGGAACAGCGGTTACTAGCTTGCTTTGTGCATTAAAACAAACCGTATAACTTTTGTTACCTTCAACAATGAAATCTGCTGTAGGATAATTTTCAGACCAATCTCCATAATGATCAATCTTAAAACGGGGTGACACATTTGCAAAACTTTGCTCACTGCAGAAATTAACATTGTCACTACTCACCATTGCGGTGGTAACCCAGTCATTAGATGTGCCGCGATAAAACCAGCTATCTTCGACTATTATCTCGCCACATTCAGCCATTTCTACCATCGACAAACTCAGCGTATCACTGTTCCATGTGATTTGTTGGCTGCTATTTGCTGTTACCAACACATCGCCTGTTGACGGAAAATTCTGACTCCAATCGCCATAACGATCAATTTTAAATCTAGGGTTGTCAGAGCCAAAGCTTTGACAGGTTTGATAGGTATTACTCGATACATTTTCCATTGCAGTGGCGACCCAGTTATTAGGCGTCCCACGGAAATACCAATCAGCTTGAGCAGACACAGAGGCCGCTATCAAACCGATAAAAAGTATTTTTTTCATTTAAGCTCTTCCTTGCTATCGCGGTTAATGGCTAAGCACAACCGCACCTCGCAGTGGTCAATTTAAGCGCAGCATAAGAAAAAACTCATGCTATCAGCCATAGAACAGGCTGGAAATGAAAGGTTATAACAACATAAACGACTACAAGTCGGTATGTTTAACTTGCTGTTTTAGAATCCATTCCTCACTAAGTCGTACTAGAACCATTCCAGTACGGCTTTAAACAGCTTCAAAGCGCGAGCCTTTGAAACTCAAAACGGCGGCATCAATAGAGCAAGCTCAACAGAAAAATTTCCATCCTGGAAAAGTTCTGCAAACAACTGAGCGTTCAGATTATTCAGCAAGTCTGTTTTCTTGTGAATAACATCCTCTACAAAATTCCGCCGAAATATTCGCATATATCATTATTATTTTTATTGTGTGTTTTTAGATATTTATCAATTAGCATTAATAAACAGTAAGTTAAAATCCTAATTTGCCAATAAAGTTGCACAAGGTTAATATTTGTACAACTTTATTGTTTATAGTAATTGTAAAACATCTCTTCAGCTCAAAAAATAGACAGCACAAGATGTTAAACTTGCGATCTCCGTCACGGCGCAAAATATCTACAATAAGAGCAAACTACTTTTACTTTGCTCTTTTCTTTAATTACATTAAATAATGACATTTCAAAAACTGTAAGTAGCATATTGGGAATCTTTATATC
>NZ_CEZLMY010000096.1:0-13702 GCF_983033635.1 Psychromonas sp.
CCTCATGCTGTGCCTTATTCTGGTCTCCGAGCTGAGTCCTGATAAAGCACCTTGAGGTATCATGGGTATATACCAATATAAATTTATAAAAGCCACATTAAAAATGATTGATAATTAATTAAAAAGTGTGAATTTAGCCCTGCAATAACTCTATTTTTGGTTAAGCTTATAGCCAGCCACTTGGAAATAGGCAACTCTGTAAGTTGACTATCTGTATTATTTTTAGGTAATCATATGTTTATAGGCGGAACATAATGGATGCAAATTCAAAGTTGCAAAAAGCACATTCTAATAACACTCGTTTATTTTCCCCCGTTACCTTATTGACCTTTATTTGTGGTATTGCCGCGCTAATTTTTTCATTTTTTTCTTACAGCACAGCGCATGGGGTACAGGAAACCAATGAAAACCGTTATCAGTCATATTTATTGGCGGACCAGTTACGTTTAAGTTCAGATCAACTTACTTTGATGGCTCGCAGCTATGTGGTGACAGGCAACGAAAAATATTTACAGTTTTATAATGATATTTTAGCAATCAGAAATGGCACTAAGTCTCGGCCAATGCATTATCACCGAATTTACTGGGATCTATTAATGCCTGAAAGTGGTAAAACGTCGGTGGCTGATGGAGAGAAAAAAGCATTTAAGCAATTGATGTTTGAATTGGATTTTACTAAACAAGAATTTGAGATGCTAGAGAGGGCGCAGAAGCGATCCAATCAGTTAACTTCTCTGGAGTTTAAGGCTTTCGCTATAGTGAAAGAGGGGATCGAAAATAGTGTTAATTATCAACAGTCGCAGCAGCGTCGTTTAGCTTTGTCGCTTCTATATAGCAACGACTATTTCCTCGAAAAATCAAAGATTATGTCATTAATTAATGAGTTTTTTGCATTGCAGGAGTCGCGCAGTGCGCAGCGTGTTCAGTCGATGCAGTTACAGCATTACTGGACAACTAATTTAGCTATTTTATCGTTTGTTTTATTAGTTATTTTACTTGTATACAGTTTGTATACTCGCATGTATAGCAAAGAGCAGTTTGTTAAAGCATTAAGAAAAGAGGTCGCAAATCGTACTTTTGAGCTATTTGAAAAACGAGAGCAGTTAAAAGCAGTTATCTCGGAAATGGAGTTAACCCGAAATCAGCTTGTTGAAGCGGAAAAAATGGCCTCGTTAGGCAATTTGGTCAGTGGTGTGGCTCATGAGGTTAATACGCCACTAGGGGTGAGCGTTACATTAGCGTCTCATTTACAAGATGAAACTACGGATTTACTTAACAATGTGGAAAGCGGGCAATTAAAGCGTTCTGATTTAGAGCGTTACTGTAGTGAATCAAATGAAAACTGCCAGCTCTTATTGTCAAATTTAGCGCGGGCAGCTAATCTCATTCGCAGCTTTAAACAGGTTGCTGTGGATCAGGGCTGTGAAGAGGTGCGTTCATTTAAGGTTAGTCAATATCTACAAGAGATATTACTTAGTTTGCACCATAAGCTTAAAAAAACACAGATTCAAGTGAATATCGAGGCACCTGAAAATGAGATAGAAGTACAAACGTACCCAGGTGCACTTGCGCAAATTGTTACCAACTTAGTGATGAATGCATTTATTCATGCCTTTGATAATGGACAGGAAAGTGGACAGATACTGTTTTCTATTGAGTTTGATAACAGTAACGTGCTGCTCAAAGTTTCGGATGATGGTAAAGGTATGGAAAAATATGTTTGTGACAAAATATTTGAGCCCTTTTTTACCACTAAACGTGGTTCTGGGGGAAGTGGTTTGGGGATGAATATTGTTTATAACCTAGTGGTTCATCAACTGCTCGGTACTATTAGTTGCCAATCAAGCATTGGTAAAGGTTCGACATTTTTACTGCAGTTTCCAATGCGGATAGAGAGCGAAGCTAGCGGTGAAAGAGGATAATATATGGATTGGTTAGCAGAAGATATTACAGAGACAGATACAGAGACTGCAGCAGTCGAAAATGTTGAATACTGCAATGTGTTAATTATTGATGATGAAGAGGATGTACATGCCGTCACGAAGTTAACCATGAAAAACTTTTTATTTGAAGGCAAACGTATGCGTTTTTTTAGTGCGCATTCCGCTCGGGAAGCGCGAGACATTTTACAAAAAAAGGATAAATTTGCGTTAATTTTATTAGATGTGGTGATGGAAACGGAAAATGCGGGATTGGATTTAGCTAAGTTTATTCGCCAGGAATTAAAAAACCGTTTTAGTCGCATTATTTTACGCACTGGACAACCGGGTATAGCACCAGAGCATAGTGTCATTCGTAACTTTGATATTGACGGCTACAGAAATAAAACAGAACTGCGCAAACTAGATTTGGAGTCTGCTTTTTATACCTCTTTACGAGCCTATCGTGATATTTGTCAATTACAAAAACATCGTGAAATTCTAGAGCAGGTAATTGATTCAATTGCAGGTATTAGCCAAATTAGCGATTTACTCAGTTTTGCCTCAGCGGTCTTTGCACAAATAAAATTAGTGCTAAATCTTTCAACGAGTAAGGTGCTAATTGACTCAACCGAGGCGTTTGCAATTTCGAAAATGGAAGACAAGTTAAATATGTTTTCGGCCAATGCAGATAGTGTCCGTGTGTTAGTTCACAGCGAAATAAAGGAATTACCGGACCATGAGCGTAAACTTTTTGAATATGCTATGGAAATTAAAACTAACTTTCATAATGATAACTATTATGTCTATTTTCACCATTCAGATCGTGGTTACGATACTATTTTCGCTTTTGAAACAGAGCGAACTTTAGCTCGCTCTGAAGAGAACATGATCGATCTCTTTTTGCGTAATGTTTTATTAAGTTACGAAAATCTCCTGTTGGCTAACGCTTTTGAAGAAACGCAAGAATTAGCGATTACTTTAATGGGCGGAACAATGGAATCGCATTCTAAAGAGACTGGAGAACATGTTGTGCGGGTTGGTTTGTTTGCGATGCAGTTAGCCAAACTCAGTGGTGAAAATAATTTTTATTGTGAACGGATTCGTTTGGCTGCGCAATTGCATGATATAGGCAAAGTTGGGGTACCAGATCATATTTTGAAAAAAGAGGGTAAATTAGATGCAGATGAATGGGAACAAATACAACTGCATGTTATTAAAGGCTGGGATATTTTACAGGGGCAGGACAATTCTATTATAAAAATGGCGTCTAACTTAGTGCTTGACCATCATGAAAAATGGGATGGTTCCGGTTATCCCAATGGTAAAAAGCAGCATGAGATCAGTTTAGAGGGCAGAATTACCGCTATTGCAGATGTGTTTGATGCATTATGCAACAAGCGCTGTTATAAAGAGGCATGGCCATTAGAAGACGCTAGGCAAGAAATAATTAACAGTTCAGGTAACCATTTTGATCCGCATTTAACTTCTTTGTTTATTGATAACTTTGAAATATTCGCAGAGATTTGTGTTCAGCATCCCGATTAGGTTATCTGTTTATTGAATTTCAATCTCCAGAAAAGAATAAAAACAGATATTAAGTGAATTAATATTCACTTAATATCTACTCCCTTCCTACCCGTTCACTATTATTTATTAGCAACCTGCGAACTGTCCACTCTTGTTTATCATCAAATTACTATCTGTTTAGCGACCAATTATTCACTATTACATCAAGAAATGATTGGTTTTTAAGCACAAATGTAATGTTAAAGTAAATGGGAAGCTTGCTGTCAATGTGTTACAAGCCGTTAACAATAGTCACTGAACGAGAAAAACAAGAAAATTGGATTTTATGCGTTTGAAACGGTAGTATATGCCCAAAATTACGCCTGTTATATGGGTTGATTGAAAAGAAGTGGTGTATGAGCCCTGTGCTTACTAGGGATACTATGCGCGTTATTTCTTATTAAGGAAGTTTTCTAATTAAGTGTATTTTGCTTTAAAAAGTAGTTTCCTTTACTAAAAAGTAAAATCTAATTGCTTGTTTTTTTGCTTCTGCAGATAAACAGGTCGTGTATAGCATTTTGAAAACATTAGAACGGAAAGAGTAAAGATTACTTTACTGTTTTATCTTGAAGGACATGTTTATGACTAATATAGAGCAAAACGCTCAAGGCCTTTATGTGCCAGAGATGGAGCATGATGCCTGCGGTATCGGCTTCGTAGCACATTTAAAAAATAGCAAGTCACATAAAATTGTGACTCAAGCATTAGATATGCTTGCGCGTATGGAACACCGTGGTGGTCAAGGTTGCGATCCATGTAGTGGTGATGGTGCTGGTATTTTGTTGCAAAAACCGCATGAGTTTTTAGTAACGGAAGCACTTAAAGAAGGAATTACCTTACCTAAGTTTGATCAATACGGCGTAGGCACAGTCCTATTCCCTAAAGATGCAAACCAACGTAAAGAATGTCGTGATATTTTAGAGCGTAACGTTGAGCGCTTAGGTCTTGAAGTTATTGGTTACCGTGTTCTTCCTACCGATAATTCAATGCTTGGTGCCGATCCGCTTAGCAGTGAACCACAGTTTGAACATATGTTCGTAACTGGCGGTGCTGATATGGATCCTGCTGTATTAGAACGTAAATTATTCATTTTACGTAACTACTCTGTGCGTATCTGTTTACAGTCTGTTGCTGGTATAGAAGATAACTTCTATATCAATACCTTCTCGTACAAAACAATCGTATATAAAGGTCAGTTAACTACTGAACAAGTACCTCAATACTTCCTTGATTTACAAAACCCGGCAATGGTTACAGCGCTTGCTCTTGTGCATTCGCGTTTCTCTACCAATACATTCCCACGCTGGCGTTTAGCACAACCTTTCCGTTACATCGCACATAACGGTGAAATCAATACAGTTCGCGGTAACATTAACTGGATGAAAGCACGTGAAGCGCTGCTTGAAGCTGAATTCTTTACTCGTGAAGAGTTAGATATGTTAATGCCTATCTGTACTGATGGTATGTCTGATTCGGCAAGTTTTGATATGGCATTAGAACTTCTTGTTCTTTCTGGCCGTAGTCTGCCACATGCATTAATGATGATGATTCCTGAAGCTTGGCAAGAAAACAAGAATATGGATCCAACACGCCGTGCATTCTACCAATATCACGCGAACATTATGGAACCATGGGATGGCCCAGCTTCTGTATGTTTCACTGATGGTGTACAAGTTGGTGCGACACTGGATCGTAACGGTCTGCGTCCTTCTCGTTACTGTGTAACAAAAGATAATTTCCTAATTATGGCATCAGAAAGTGGTGTTGTTGAAATCGAACCGGAAAATATTAAATTCCGAGGTCGACTGCAACCGGGTCGTATCTTCGTTGCCGATCTTGAACAAGGTCGCATTATCTCTGATGATGAAGTGAAAAACGGTATCGCTGCACAACAGCCATATGAAACTTGGTTATCAGATAACCTAGTGAAATTGGAAGATCAACCTGCTGCTTTAGAGCGTAATCTGCAACCAAACGATGGCCATCTATTACGCCGCCTACAAGCATTCGGTGTGAGTTCAGAAGAAGTAAATGAAATTGTACTTCCGATGTTCAAAGACGGAAAAGAGCCGCTTGGTGCTATGGGGGCCGATTGGCCGCTTGCAGTACTTTCGCACCAGTCTCAGCATCTGTCTAACTACTTCAAACAGCTATTTGCTCAAGTAACGAACCCGCCAATCGATCCGATTCGTGAGCGTATGGTTATGTCACTTAAAACCTACTTAGGTAAAGATCAAAATCTATTAAGTGAAACACCAGAGCACTGTCATAAAGTAGAACTTGAGTCGCCAGTATTAAGTAATGCTGAACTTGAGAAAATCAATGCACTTGATCATAAACATCTGCAGGCTAAAACATTAGACACTATGTTTAAAGCGGATGGTACCCCGGGGCAGTTAGAAAAATCGATTAAACGTATTTGTCGTTATGCAGAAGATGCAATTAACGATGGTTACTCGATTATTATTCTTTCTGACCGTAATGCAACCTCTGACCATGCAGCAATTCCTGCAATGTTAATCACAGGTGCTGTTCACCATTACCTAATCAAAAAAGGCCTTCGCGCACTTTGTGATTTAGTGATCGAGACGGGTGATGTTCGTGAAACGCATCATTTCGCAACGGTAATCGGTTACGGCGCATCTGCTATCAACCCTTACTTAATTGAAGAGATGATTGTTGATTTACAAGCTAAAAAACGTCTGCCAGCTGAAAAATCGGTTGATGATGTTTTTGCTTCATATAAAGCAGCAATCGATGCGGGTCTATTAAAAATATTCTCGAAAATGGGTATTTCAACCATTCAGTCTTACCAAGGTGCGCAAATTTTTGAAGCGCTAGGTATTAGTAAGTCTGTTGTTGATAACTACTTCAAAGGCACAGTAACACGTATTCAAGGTTTAACCATTGATGATATCGCCACTGAAACGCTAGTGCGTCATCGTTTTGCTTACCCGTTGCGTGAAGTACCGGTAACACGTTTAGATGTTGGTGGTGTTTACCAATGGAAACAACGTGGTGAAAAACATCTGTTTAACCCGACAACGATTTCATTACTGCAAGAGTCTACTCGTAATAAAAATTACGAACAGTTCAAAGAGTACTGTGCGGCCGTTGATGCACAAGGTGATGACGCGGCAACGTTACGCAGTCAGTTTGACTTTGTTGCTAATCCGAATGGCCCAATCTCAATTGAAGATGTAGAACCTGCGGATAATATCTTAAAACGTTTTGCAACCGGTGCGATGAGCTTTGGCTCTATCTCACATGAAGCGCATTCGACGTTAGCTATCGCGATGAACCGCATCGGTGCGAAATCTAACTCTGGTGAAGGTGGTGAAGATCCTGCTCGTTTCTTACCAAAAGAAAACGGTGACTGGGAACGCTCTGCAATCAAACAGGTTGCTTCAGGTCGTTTCGGTGTAACTTCATATTACCTGACTAACTCTGCTGAAATTCAGATTAAAATGGCACAAGGCGCAAAACCGGGTGAAGGTGGTCAATTACCAGGTCATAAAGTTGATGACTGGATTGGCCGTACACGTCACTCGACTCCTGGCGTAGGTCTAATTTCACCGCCACCGCATCACGATATCTACTCAATCGAAGATTTAGCACAGCTAATCTACGATCTGAAAAACGCTAACCGTAAAGGTCGTGTTAACGTTAAGTTAGTATCTGAAGCGGGTGTTGGTACAATCGCCACAGGTGTTTGTAAAGCAAAAGCGGATGTTGTACTTATCGCCGGTTTTGATGGCGGTACAGGTGCATCACCTGTTTCTTCAATTCGTCATGCAGGTTTACCTTGGGAACTTGGTCTGGCTGAAACGCATCAGACGCTTCTGAAAAACGGCTTACGTAACCGTATCGTTGTTCAGGCTGATGGTCAGATGAAAACACCTCGTGACTTAACCGTTGCCGCATTATTAGGTGCTGAAGAGTGGGGCGTAGCAACAGCTGCACTAGTTGTTGAAGGTTGTATTATGATGCGTAAGTGTCATTTAAATACCTGTCCTGTTGGTATCGCGACACAAAACAAAACATTACGTGAACGTTTTGACGGACGCGTTGAAGATGTTGTGACTTTCTTCCAGTACTTGGTTCAAGGTATGCGTGAGCGTATGGCTGAACTTGGTTACGCAACAATCACAGATATGGTTGGTCAGGCACAAAGCCTGAAAGTGCGTGAAGATATCAAACATTGGAAATACAAAAACTTAGATTTAAGCACGGTATTATTCAAACAAGCACCTAAAGCTGAAGATGGTCTATTTAACCAAACCGGTCAAAACCATAATCTTGAAGCTGTATTAGATAGAAAACTGATTGAACTGGCTAAGCCTGCGCTGGAAAATGGTGAAGCAGTTTCTGGTGAGTTTGATATTCTTAATACCGACCGTAGCTGTGGCACCATGCTTTCTAATGAAATTTCGAAAGTGTATAACAATCAAGGTCTGCCACAACCTATGCAAGTTAAATTTAACGGTAGCGCTGGACAATCATTCGGTTGTTTCCTTGCAAAAGGTGTTGAGTTTACTGTTGAAGGTGACGCAAACGATTACTGGGGTAAAGGTTTATCCGGTGGTCAAATTGTTGTTTACCCATACAAAAAATCAGATATTGTTGCTAAAGACAATATCATTGTAGGTAACGTATGTTTCTACGGTGCAACCTCTGGTGAGTCTTACATCGGCGGTATGGCTGGCGAACGTTTCTGTGTACGTAACTCGGGTGCAGAAGTGGTTGTTGAAGGTATTGGTGATCACGGTTGTGAATATATGACTGGTGGTATCACAATTATCTTAGGCTCTACAGGCCGTAACTTTGCAGCTGGTATGAGTGGCGGTGTTGCGTATGTTTGGGACCAAGATGGCAGCTTTGCAAGCAAATGTAATATGGAGCTTGTTGACCTGGATCCTCTGGAGCAAGAAGATAAAGATATTCTATTAGCAAAAGTAACTAAACATGATCAGTTAACTGACTCTGACGTTGCTAAAGCATTCCTAGCTGATTTAGAGACAAGTCTAGGTCAAGTGGTGAAAGTTATGCCACGTGATTACAAAGCGGTATTAGCTGCTCGAGCGAAAGGAGAAGCATAATGGGTAAGCCAACTGGATTTTTAGAATTAGGGCGTGAACTACCGGGTAAATTGCCGGTAACCGATCGTCTTAAAAATAATAAAGAATTCGTACAAAACGAAGAGTTTGCTAACAAAATTAGTGACCAGGCTTCGCGTTGTATGGATTGTGGTGTTCCTTTCTGTCATAACGGTTGTCCGATTGGTAATATCATTCCTGAATTCAATGATGCGGTATATCGTGAAAGTTGGTTGGAAGCTTGGGAAATCTTAAGCTCTACCAATAATTTCCCGGAGTTTACTGGCCGTGTATGTCCAGCTCCTTGTGAGAGTTCATGTGTTCTTGGTATTAATCAAGATCCAATTACGATTTGTAATATTGAAAAAACCATTGTAGAAAAAGCTTACGCTAACGGTTATGTTAAGCCTAAGATTCCTACAGCTCGAACTGCTAAAACAGTCGCAATCGTAGGCTCAGGTCCTGCTGGTTTAGCGGCAGCAGAGCAGCTAAACAGTGCTGGTCACACAGTAACTGTTTATGAGCGTGATGAGAAAGTGGGTGGTTTAGTACGTTTTGGTATCCCAGACTTTAAACTAGGCATGGATGTTATCGATCGTAAAGTTGCTGTTATGGAAGCTGCTGGTATCAAGATGGTTGTGAATGCTCACATCGGTGTTGATTTTGATGCAAAAGAGTTACGTAAACAGTTTGATGTCGTGCTTCTAACGGGTGGTTCAACAGTTCCGCGTGATTTACCAATTCCTGGTCGAGATCTTAAAGGCGTGCATTTTGCAATGGAATTCCTAGGGCAAAATAACCGTCGTGCTAATAACATGGATCTAAAAACAGAAGAGATTCATGCTAAAGATGATCACGTTGTGGTTATCGGTGGTGGTGATACTGGTTCTGACTGTGTGGGTACATCAAACCGTCATGGTGCCGCAAGCGTAACGCAAGTGGAAATCATGCCGATTCCACCAGAAAAACGCACGGTGAACATGCCTTGGCCTTCATACCCAATGATCTTAAAAACAACCACTTCGCATGAAGAGGGTGTGGATCGTCACTGGTCAATCTTAACCAAAGAATTTATTGGTGATGCCGACGGTAATGTTAAAGAGTTAGTTCTTGCTGATATCGAGTGGGAAAAAGCAGTTCCTGGTCAACGACCTAGTTTCAAAGAGGTTGAAGGTTCTGTTCGTTCAATTCCTTGTACTAAAGCATTCTTAGCGATGGGTTTCTTACACCCAGAGCCAACAGGTGTATTAGCACAGCTTGAAATTGCTTTAGATGAGCGTGGTAACGTACAAACAACTGACTTCCAGACAAGTCAGAAAGGTGTATTTGCTGCCGGCGATATGCGTACCGGTCAATCATTGATCGTTCGTTGTATCAACGAAGGTCGTGAAGCTTCACGTGCAATTGATGCATACTTAATGGGTTCTTCAAACTTAGAAGCTCTTGATGACTCATTAATGTTAGCTAACTAATAGTTAACATTACAATTTGTTAAAAATAAACCCCCTCTCTTTTAAAGAGCTGGGGGTTTTTCGTTAAATAGACAAAGAAAAAAAGGTAAAAAATAAAATGACATTAATCGATTTTGCAGCGTCTCCGCTGTCGATTTTGCCAGCAATTGTTGCATTGGGTTTAGCGATTATCACCCGTCGAGTATTGATCTCGTTAGGTGTTGGTATCGTTTTAGGCACATTGCTGTTAGTAGATTTCTCTTTTGTTAATGGTGCCGTCTATATCTTTAATACCGTCAAAGGTGTAGTGATTGAAGATGGTGGTATTAATAGCTGGAATATGAGTATTGTTGCATTCTTATTATTATTAGGAATGATGACCGCGTTATTAACCCTTTCGGGGGGAACGCGTGCTTTTGCTAATTGGGCACTAGATCATATTAAAGATAAACGTGGTGCATCATTATTAGCTGCTTTTTTAGGGGTATTTATCTTTATTGATGATTACTTTAATAGCTTGGCTGTGGGTTCTATTTCACGTCCGGTAACTGATCGGTTTAATGTGTCACGTGCAAAGCTTGCTTATATCCTTGATTCGACAGCTGCACCTATGTGTATATTGATGCCTGTCTCGAGTTGGGGGGCGTATATCATGACCATCATTGGCGGTATTTTGCTTAGCCATGGTATTGCAGATTATTCGCCGTTAGGTGCTTATATGCGTTTAATTCCAATGAACTTTTATGCCATCTTTACCCTGTTAATGGTATTTGCAGTGATCTGGTTTAAGCTCGATATTGGTTTGATGAAAGAGCATGAAATTGGCGCTGAAAAAAATGGCTCAATAAAAGACAATGATAATGAAGCCGTGAATCTGCATGATGAATTCGGTATCGATGAAAGCGAAAAGGGTAAAGTCTCAGATCTGATTTTCCCTATTGTCACTTTGATTATAGCAACGCTGTTTTTCATGTTATATACAGGTAACCAAGCGTTAAGCGCAAGTTCATTGCCCTTCTCGGTACTTGGCGCATTTGAAAATACAGATGTTGGTAAATCGTTATGTTATGGCGGCTTAGTGGGATTACTGTTTTCATTTGTGATTGTAATAAAGCAAAAACTTGCCTTTTCTCTGATTTCTAAAGCGTTATGGATTGGCGCTAAATCAATGTTTGGCGCAATTATTATTCTATTTTTTGCCTGGTCAATTGGTAGTGTGATTGGTGATATGAAAACGGGTGCTTACCTCTCTTCATTAGTGCAGGGTAATATTGGCTTACACTGGTTACCAGTAATTTTATTTGTATTATCTGGTGCAATGGCCTTTGCTACAGGTACATCATGGGGCACATTTGGCATTATGTTACCGATTGCTGGTGATATGGCTGCTGCGACAGAAATTAGTCTGATGTTGCCGATGTTAAGTGCGGTATTAGCTGGTTCTGTATTTGGTGACCATTGTTCACCTATTTCCGATACCACTATACTTTCATCAACCGGTGCTCGTTGTAAACATATCGACCATGTAGCGACACAATTACCTTATGCATTATCTGTTGCTGCGATTTCTGCAGTCGGCTTTATCGTGTTAGGTTATACAGCTTCAATAACTGTTTCGTTAATTGCTTCTTTTGTAGCATTTAGCTTTGTTCTTTTTGTTATGAAGATGTTCGCAAAAAGATAATAGATTATTTCTATGTTTGCTTTAAAAAACCAGCTATAAGCTGGTTTTTTTATGTGCGGAATTTATCTCCAAAGTGCATTCCCTTATAATTTCAATTTAGATATAGATCACGTAAACTACGCGCTACTCTTTTGCCCTTATATTTTTCAGGTGAACCAATGATACGTTTAAACCAAGTTAAACTTCCACTCGATCATAGTGACGATGCACTGCAGAGATTTGTCTTAAATAAACTGTCGATTGCAGCTGAGCAGTTGGTGGATATTCATGTGTTTAAACGAGGTTATGATGCGCGTAAACGTAATGTGATTACGCTGATATATACGCTTGATATCACGCTTAAAGATGTAGATGAAAGCGCGATATTAAGCCGTTTTGAAAAAGATCAAAATGTGCGTGTTTCACCAGATACGACATATAAATATGTCGCACAAGCACCTGCAGATTTAACTGAACGTCCAATCGTAATCGGTATGGGGCCTTGTGGTCTATTCACTGCCCTGATTTTAGCGCAGATGGGTTTTAAACCAATTCTTTTAGAACGCGGGAAATCAGTGCATGAACGTTCAAAAGATACTTTCCGTTTTTGGCGTAAGGGAGAGTTAAATACTGAATCAAATGTGCAGTTTGGTGAGGGCGGTGCAGGTACATTCTCAGATGGTAAATTATATAGCCAGGTAAAAGATCCCAACTTTCTTGGCTTGAAAGTAAAACAAGAGTTTGTTGCAGCTGGCGCGCCCGCTGAAATTATCTATGTCAATAAACCGCATATTGGTACTTTTAAACTGGTTACTATGGTTGAACGTATGCGTAGAAAAATCATCGAACTTGGCGGTGAAATTCGTTTTCAAACACGTGTTGAAGAGATCAATATCGAAGGTCAAGGTGAAAATAGGCAAGTCACAGGTGTTACCTTAAACGGTGGTGAGGTGATTAACTCAAAGCATATAACCTTAGCAATTGGTCATAGTGCGCGCGATACTATTGCGATGTTACATGATAAAGGTGTGCACTTAGAAGCGCAGTCTTTCTCTGTCGGTTTCCGTATTGAGCATAAACAAGAGATGATTGATAAATGCCGTTTTGGTATCAATGCAGGACACCCTATTTTAGGTGCGGCTGATTACAAGCTGGTGCATCACTGTAAAAATGGCCGCAGCGTTTATAGTTTCTGTATGTGTCCAGGTGGTGTTGTTGTTGCTGCGACTTCGGAAACCGAAGCGGTTGTAACTAACGGTATGAGCCAGTATTCCCGTAGTGAACGTAATGCCAACAGTGCGATTGTTGTTGGGGTTTCGCCAAGTGACTTTGATAATGATCCACTGCAAGGTATCGCACTGCAGCGCAAACTGGAGCGTAATGCCTATATTCTTGGGGGCAGTAACTATGATGCACCAGCACAGCGAGTTGGTGATTTCTTAGCCGGTAAAGACGCGAAACCATTTGGACCGATTGAACCATCGTACAAACCAA
Source organism: Psychromonas sp. (assembly GCF_983033635.1). Classification (NCBI taxonomy): domain Bacteria; kingdom Pseudomonadati; phylum Pseudomonadota; class Gammaproteobacteria; order Alteromonadales; family Psychromonadaceae; genus Psychromonas; species Psychromonas sp. Next base: position 13,193 of record NZ_CEZLMY010000096.1, read on the forward strand.
ATGTAAAAATGACAGATTTAAGTACCAGCCTGCCTGATTTTGCCATTGATGCCATTCGTGAAGCCTTACCTGCATTTGATAAAAAAATTCGTGGCTTTGCTAAAGCAGATGCGGTGCTTACCGGCGTTGAAACGCGTACTTCATCACCTGTACAAATTAAACGTGGTCCAGATTATCAGAGTATTAATGTTAAAGGTTTATATCCGGGTGGTGAAGGTGCAGGTTATGCCGGTGGTATTTTGTCAGCAGGTATCGACGGTATTAAAATTGCTGAAGCAGTCGCTGTGGATATGTTAAAAGAGCTTTAATTCGCTAAGCCGCTGCTGATTTTATCTCGCAACTATATTCGATGGGGTATAAAAATTGCAGAAGCGGTAGCGTTGGATATGCTTAAAGCTTAATAAAATGGTTAATAGCTAACTTTTACATTAATGAAAAAGCCGAATAGTTAGTTCCAATGCCGATCGTTTAAGAAAACTTGAACGATCTTGCAGATAGATCATAATCCTC